>NZ_JAFBEI010000008.1 GCF_016908655.1 Streptococcus saliviloxodontae | reverse complement strand
TACGTCTTCTGACGATTCATTTTTGTAAATTGACAGGTCATAATTATCTAATCATAACCCTGCACTTGGTTTCTTGTTCAGTTTTCAAAGGTCTTGTTTCTCTCTCGAGACAACTATTATATTCTATCAAACTTAATTAACTTTGTCAACTACTTTTTTGAAGTTTTTTAAAAGTTTTTTCTAAGCTTGTGCTCCTATGAGACAACCTATTCAGTATATCATCTCTAGTAGTTCTTGTCAACTACTTCTGATGACTTTTTTCTGGTACTCTCAACAGAACTTCATTAGTATAGCAAATCTTTTACCTCGCTGTCAACTACTTTTTATTACTTTTTCAAAAAAATATCAATTTTATAAACTAAATGTGCCTACGAGCTTTTTACAATATCATTTAAAACTAGTTAGACATCTAGGAGACCTAAGGTCTCACTTAATATTATGTTACTAATTACCTGTGAAAACAAGACTCCTACAAGGCCTCTAGTGATGCTTGTTAAACATTATTCAAGTCTGGCTTAATGATTAGCCAAATATCTGTCACAAATGACTTTGTTCCCGTTCTGATCCACCTTCTAAAATAGAGCTTCATATTAAGGTTATATCGTCTTAGTCTACCTGTCAAATATCCTATGAAATTATAAATTGCTCTTTTGATCAGATAAGAAGGAGGTTTTGAACTTAAACTAGCATCATATCACCCTCTAAACTCTCCTCATTTTTTATTGGCAAAAACGATGAACAATATCTATCAAATCCATCCAAACCTTGTGATATATCTCTTTACTGCGATATTTCGTTGTGTAAACATATAATGTTTGTACTTCCATTAAGTATACAACCCCCTAGTGCTAGTTAATCTCAAAATATCTTAGATTATAAGCAAGTATAATTTGTTCAATTCTCAAATGGAGTCCTGTTAAACCTCTAGCTAGTGTGTGTTCTATATCAAAAAGGGCACAAAGCTCTGAAAATCGGGTTTCAATAGTTCGTCTCATAGCCATCAAGTGCCAATGATTATGTTGCTTAGCTCCAGCCATATTCTGACGCAGAGGTGTCCAAAGATGATAGCCTTTCTGCTTTAACTGTTCTTTAAGTTGTCGGATAAGATAACCTAAATCAGCTAAAATAAAGGGTTACCGGCAATTTTCTAGTAAATCATCCACTACTCTAATATCATGAACAGAAGCAGGTGTTACAACATAATTCAGGATATACCCCGACAGAGTGACCAGCATATGGACTTTAAAGCCGTAAAACCATAGGTACTTCGAAGCATTATAGCCAATATCTGCGATGCCATTAAAAATCTTAGCTCTGTGATTACGAACAGGCTGGCAAAGTGGTAAAGGAAAACTATCCATAATGGCAATCGTATCCTGAGAAATTTGATTGTTCAATTCTTGACGAATCAATTGTCTTGCTCGTCGATCAAAGCTACTCCGCTCTAACAATCGTTCACAAGGAAATAGTTGGCAGATGCGATAGAAATGACGTTGCGATTTAATGCCTAGCTCATCCTGTAAAAGAAGTAAAACTAGTAGTGACTCATCGGACACTTTGGATAACTTACGATTACGACGATGTTTGAGAGAATCAGGGCAGTAATCATGGTAAAGCTTTGAACAAATTTGAGATAATTGTTTCATATTCCATTGTAAATGATGGGATTTAGCAGTATACTGTAAGTGGCGCATTTGGACTAACCTCCTGTATGTTTCGTCACTTACAGTATAGTCCTTTCGGGCTTTTTATTATATTTTGAGATTAACTAGCACCACGAGTAGTATACAATGAATTGTAACTACTTTTGTCATTACTAAAATAATCCACTGAGCTATTTTAGTCCTCTTATCTGACCAGCTGAAGCAGCACTATGAACTCTACCAATGTCTTCTCTTTCATTTTCAAGAAAAGCAAGTGGATCACTTCTTTGGCCTCATTTCGGATACTATCAAGGAGGTTAATCCTATCTTCAAGACTGTTTTTTCAACCTTCCTCAAAGACCAGGACAAGATCATCAATGCAATGAAGCTCCCTTATTCCAACGCCAAGCTGGAAGCGACTAACAATCTCATCAAGGTTATTAAGCGTAACGCTTTTGGTTTCAGGAACTTTAAAAACTTCAAAAAACGGATTCTCATCGCTTTGAACATGCAAAAAGAGAGAACCAATCTGATTCTCTCTCGCTGCTGATTATAAGTCAACCCACTACAGTTGACGAAGAGCCAAAAAAACGCCTGCTTACGAAAGAGATTTATAGAAACCTATAAATCCTTTTCGTAAACAAGCGTCGCTTGTTCTCTATTCTATGATGAGTGTTCCCGCCGAGGGAATCCTCAGCGGTAGACCAGAGCTAGACTAAGAGGTTTCCCTCCATCATCATAACACTCAACAAAATTGATAAAAATTAAACTAATTCGATGATTGCCATCGGTGCAGCATCACCACGACGTGGTTCAGTTTTAAGAATACGAGTGTATCCTCCGTTACGTTCTGCATAACGAGGTGCAATTTCTCCAAAAAGTTTTTGAAGTGCAGTAGTTGAAGTATACTTGTCAGTTGCTTCATCATAGTTTTCAGAAGCAATTTCATTACGTACAAATGCAGCAGCTTGACGACGAGCGTGCAAATCACCACGTTTACCAAGTGTAATCATTTTTTCAACTGTTTTACGGATTTCTTTAGCACGTGCTTCTGTTGTCACGATTGATTCGTTGATAAGAAGATCTGTTGTCAAATCACGAAGCATCGCTTTACGTTGAGAGCTAGTGCGTCCTAGTTTACGGTAAGCCATTTTGTCCTCCTATATTATTTTATTTATCATTTTTCAAACCAAGCCCAAGGTCTGCAAGCTTAAGTTTAACTTCCTCAAGACTCTTACGTCCAAGGTTGCGAACTTTCATCATTTCAGGCTCAGTTTTTTCTGCTAGATCATGTACAGTATTAATACCTGCACGCTTCAAGCAGTTATATGAACGAACAGACAAATCAAGTTCCTCAATAGTGCGATCAAGAACCTTGTCATCATTAACTTTCTCAGTTTCTTTCATTACTTCTGTTGTTTTAGCAACTTCTGTAAGGTCCGTAAAGAGATTTAGGTGCTCGATAAGAACACGAGCAGACAAGCCAAGAGCATCTTCAGGAATGATTGTACCGTTTGTCATAATTTCTACAGTCAATTTATCAAAGCCATCGTTACTACCCACACGAGCAGGTTCAACTTGATAATTAACCTTTTTAACTGGCGTATAGATTGAATCTACTGCCAATGTCCCTACTGGTGCATCATCTTTTTTATTTTCATCAGCTGGTACATAACCACGGTTTTTAGCAACTGTCATAGTAGCCTTCAACGTAGAACCTTCTGAGATTGTAAAGAGATAATGATCAGGGTTAACAATTTCGATATCACTGTCAGTCAAAATATCCCCTGCAGTTACTTCAGCAGGACCTTCAACATCAAGTTCAATGATTTTTTCGTCTTCGACGTAAGATTTTACAGCAAGCCCTTTAATATTTAGGATAATTTGCATCACATCTTCTCGGACACCAGGCACAGTGTCAAATTCGTGTAATACCCCATCAATTTTAATCGATGTTACAGCAGCACCAGGAAGTGATGATAAAAGCACACGACGAAGTGAATTACCCAAAGTTGTACCATAACCACGTTCTAGTGGTTCGATAACAAACTTGCCATAATCTTTATTTTCATCAATTTTTGTTATTATTGGTTTTTCAAACTCAATCATTTATTTACTCCCTCGAAACGAATCTTGTGTATTAGTGAAATTATGATTACACACGACGACGTTTTGGAGGACGAGCACCATTATGCGGTACAGGAGTTACATCACGGATTGCAGTTACTTCAAGACCAGCAGCAGCAAGAGCACGGATAGCAGACTCACGACCTGAACCAGGACCTTTAACAGTTACTTCAACTGTTTTAAGACCATGTTCTTGTGCAGATTTCGCAGCAGCTTCTGAAGCCATTTGGGCAGCAAATGGTGTAGATTTACGTGAACCTTTGAAACCAAGTGCACCAGCAGATGACCAAGCTACAGCATTACCATGCACATCTGTAATCATAACAATAGTGTTATTGAATGTAGCGTGAATGTGAGCAATACCAGATTCGATATTCTTTTTCACACGACGTTTACGTGTTGGTTTAGCCAATTTCTTTTACCTCCTATTTTATTTTAAATTATTTCTTCTTACCTGCAATCGCAACAGCTTTACCTTTACGAGTGCGAGCATTATTTTTAGTGTTTTGTCCACGGACAGGAAGTCCACGACGGTGACGGATTCCACGATATGAACCAATTTCCATCAAACGTTTGATGTTCAAGTTCACTTCACGACGAAGGTCACCTTCTACTTTGATTGAATCAACTTCACGACGGATTGCGTCTTCTTGATCTGATGTCAAATCTTTAACACGGATATCTTCTGAGATACCAGCTGCTGCCAAGATTTTTTTAGATGTTGCAAGACCGATACCGTATACATAAGTAAGTGAAATTACTACACGTTTATCATTTGGAATGTCAACTCCAGCAATACGAGCCATTTTTTCTCCTTTCTATTATCCTTGACGTTGTTTGTGTTTTGGATTTGTTGGACAAATAACCATAACACGACCGTTACGACGAATAACTTTGCAGTATTCGCAAATTGGTTTAACCGATGGTCTTACCTTCATGTTCTAATCCCTCCAATTATTTCGATTATTTAAAGCGGTATGTGATACGTCCACGTGTCAAATCGTAAGGACTCATTTCAACAGTAACACGATCACCTACCAAAATACGGATGTAGTTTTTACGGATTTTTCCTGATACAGTTGCAAGAATTTGGTGTCCATTTTCCAATTCCACAGTAAACATTGCATTAGGCATCGTCTCAACAACTTTACCTTCAATTTCAATCACGTCTTCTTTTGCCACGCAAAAGTACCCCCTAAATTTCGATTTGATTTCCCCTGAATACAGGGGTAACAATTATAAGTCAGACTAAATCATTATATCATGACTCAGTCTAGTGTGCAAGTATGAAAATTTAATTATTCAGTGATGAAATCACTTTCTTAACATCTTCAAATACATCGTTGATATCTTGATTTCCTTCAATATCAAAAACCAATCCTTTTTCACGATAATGATTGATGATTGGTTCACCTTGAGCAATATTAACATCCAAACGGCGTTTTACAGTCTCAGGTTTGTCGTCTTCACGTTGATAGTAATCATCTTCATTGTAATCTCCAACAGGTGGATTAAAGACTTTGTGGAATGTTTCTCCTGTCTCACGATGAATGATACGACCACTCAGGCGTTCCAACAGACAAGATGGATCAACTTCAATATTGATGACACCATCAAGTTCAATCCCCAAATCAGAAAGAGTTTGATCAAGCGCAAATGCTTGTTCGATAGTACGTGGATAGCCGTCTAAAAGAAAACCTTTTTCTGCGATATCGTTTTCAGCAAGGCGTTCCTTAACAATTCCATTTGTAACTTCATCTGGAACGAGTTCACCTTTATCAATAAAGCTCTTTGCTAATGTACCCATTTCCGTTTGATTTGCCATGGCAGCACGGAACATATCTCCTGTGGAAATATGAGCAACACCAAATGCATCTACAATTTTTGAAGCTTGAGTACCTTTACCAGCACCAGGTAAGCCCATAATTAAAAGATTCATCTTACAATCTCCTTATTTTGTTTTCAAATAAGTCCATAAACTGACTATGGACTTATTTGAAAACAAAATAGAAGGTTGACAGTGTCAACCTGTTTTCTATTTTGTATTCATAAAACCAACATATTTTTTCTTCAATAAGTAACCTTCTAATTGTTTCATTCCCTCAATTCCTGTAGAAATTAGGATAAGAAGGCTAGTCCCTCCAAAGGCAACTGCATTTGATAAATGGAATACTTGCTGTGCTACAATTGGCATTAGAGCGATAAAAGCAAGGAATACTGAACCGACAGTCGCCAATTTTTTAAGGAGACTTGACATGTACTCTTCTGTTTCTCTACCTGGTCTTACACTCGGAATGTAAGATGAATTTTTTTGTAAGTTTTCCGCTGTTTTTTCTGGGTTAACTTGAACAAAAGTGTAGAAGAATGAGAAAAGGATAATCAATAAACCATAAATCAACATTCCTGTCGGAGTTGTATAGGTAAAAATTCCTTGCAGTGTGTTTAACCATGAAATATTATGGTGATTACTTTGTAAAAAGGTAATAATTGAGCTTGGTGCTGCAGTGATAGAACTTGCAAAGATAACGGGAATAACACCAGCTGGATTAACTTTTAACGGAAGATATGAACTAGTTGGAGCTCCCTGTGCCAATTTTGTGTATTGGATAGGGATTTTATATTCAGCCTGTTGAACAAATGTTGTGAAGAAAATGATAAGCAAAGTTGCTATCACTAAAATACCAACATAAATTAATGATGTCATCATGTCGCCTGAGCGCACATTGACAAAATAATCTTCATAGATGGAACTAATTGTTTTCGGGATTGAAGCAATAATACCTGAAAAGATAATCATTGAAACACCATTACCGAATCCTTTATCAGAAATCTGCTCGCCCAGCCAAGTGACAACCATACTACCAGTTGTTAAAATACAACCAATCATGAGGTAGGTTTGCCAATTAGGTGTTGCTACTAGTGATAAACTAGATAACGAGTTGAAACCAGCAGTAATACTAAGCGACTGGATAAAAGCTAATACGAGTGAAATATAGCGAGTAGCCTGATTAAGTTTTCGACGACCAACTTCCCCTTGTTTTCCCCATTCAACAAACTTCGGTAAGATGTCCATTTGTAATAACTGGACTACGATAGAAGCTGTAATATAAGGGCTAACCCCTAATGAGAAGACTGAGAAGTTAGAAATGGCGCTACCTGAAACCAGGTTCAACAAATTCAAAAAGGGAAGTTCACTTAACTGTTCTAGACTTTGTGCATTGATACCCGGAATAGTAACATGTGTTCCTAAACGAAAGACAAAAATGATAAAAATCGTAAATAATATTTTACTTCTAACATTTTTGATCTTCAAGGCATCTTTTAAAATTTTAAAGAACATATTGAGTTACCTCGCGTTCCTTAGATGACTTCGATTGAACCACCTTTAGCAGTAATTGCTGCTTCAGCAGATTTTGAGAATTTAGCTGCTTTAACAGTCAATTTTTTAGTCAATTCGCCGTTACCAAGAATTTTAACACCTGATTTTTCAGCACGAACGATACCTGCTTCTTTAAGAACAACTGGTGTTACTTCTGTACCATCTTCAAAGATGTTCAATTGATCAAGGTTAACAAGAGCGTATTCTTTAGCGTTGATGTTAGTAAATCCACGTTTTGGAAGACGACGGAACAATGGTGTTTGTCCACCCTCAAATCCAAGACGAACACCGCCGCCTGAACGAGCTTTTTGACCTTTTTGACCACGTCCAGAAGTTTTACCGTTACCTGATGATGTACCACGACCTACACGGTTACGAGTTTTACGAGAACCTTCTGCAGGTTTTAGTTCATGAAGTTTCATTTATTTTCTCCTTTTTTGTAAAATGCTAGCGCCTCTACGAGGGGAAAGGACTCCCCATAGAAACTCGCCTATACACAAATTTCAGATTAAGTCGCAAAGAATACTCTGCGACTTAATCATATATTTATAAGTAATATTTACTTATTTAACTTCTTCAACAGTTACCAAGTGAGAGATAGCGTTAACCATTCCACGGATAGCTGCGTTGTCTTCTTTAACAACTGAAGAGTTCAATTTACCAAGTCCAAGGGCAACAACTGTTTTACGTTGTTCTGGTTTGCGTCCGATTGGAGACTTAGTCAAAGTAACTTTAATTTGAGCCATGAGTATCTCCTTTCTTATGCCAAGTCAGAAACTGAGATGCCACGAAGAGCAGCAACTTCTTCTGCACGTTTAAGTTGTTTCAAACCTTCAACTGTAGCACGAACGATGTTGATTGGAGTGTTTGATCCAAGTGATTTAGATGTAACATCTGCAACACCTGCCAATTCGATGACGGCACGAACTGCACCACCAGCGGCAACTCCAGCCCCTTCAACAGCTGGTTTCAACAATACTTTCGCTCCACCAAATTCTGAACGAACTTCGTGAGGAATTGTTGTTCCAACCATAGGAACTTCGATCAAGTTTTTCTTAGCATCGTCAACTGCTTTACGAATAGCTTCTGGTACTTCTTGAGCTTTACCTGTACCAAAACCAACGCGACCGTTACGGTCACCAACAACTACAAGAGCAGCAAAGCGAAGACGACGTCCACCTTTAACAACTTTTGTAACGCGGTTAATAGCAACTACGCGTTCTTCAAGTTCAACTGCATTATCTTTAAATGCCATTATTAAGTGTCCTCCCTATTAGAATTTCAATCCGTTTTCACGAGCTGAGTCAGCCAAAGCTTTAACACGTCCGTGATAGAGATATCCACCGCGGTCAAACACCACTTCAGAAATACCTTTAGCTACTGCGCGTTCAGCAACAAGTTTACCGACAACAACGGCTTGTTCTGTTTTAGTTCCTTTAGAAACTTCTTTATCAAGAGTTGATGCACTTGCGAGCGTTACACCCGCTACGTCATCAATTACTTGAGCGTAGATGCCTGTATTAGAACGGAAAACGTTCAAACGTGGGCGATCAGCAGTTCCAGAGAGTTTACCGCGAACGCGACGGTGGCGTTTTTGGCGGATTTTATTTTTATCTGGTTTTGAAATCACAATTTTCACCTCTTAAAATATTATGTTTTGTCCAAAGACAAGTGTAAATAGTTAGAATGCTTCAGCTTCGCATGTAAGTCATACAAAAACTGAACCAAACTATTATTTACCTGTTTTACCTTCTTTACGGCGTACAAATTCACCAACGTAACGAATACCTTTACCTTTATATGGTTCTGGTGAACGAAGGCTACGGATGAATGCAGCAGTTTGTCCAACTACTTCTTTGTTGATACCTTCAACAGTGATTGAAGTTGGATTTGCTACTGTGAAAGTGATTCCTTCTGGAGCTTCCACTTCATCTTGGTGAGATTTACCAACTGAAAGAACAAGTTTAGTTCCTTGAAGTTGAGCACGGTAACCAACCCCGCGCATTTCAAGTTCTTTTTTGAAACCTTCAGAAACACCAACTACCATGTTGTTCAAGTTTGCACGTGAAGTACCGTGGATAGTTTTCATTTCTTTTGAGTCGTTTGGACGGTGAAGAGTAACTTCAGTTCCTTCAACTTTGATTTCAATGTTTTTGTTAAACTCACGAGTGAGTTCGCCTTTTGGTCCTTTAACAGTAACAACATTGTCATTGTTAAGAATTTCAACACCAGCAGGCAATGTAATTACTTTATTACCAATACGTGACATAGTATTATTTTCTCCTGTTAGATTATCAAGCCGCTCTAAGCGACGAGTTTTCACGGGGCACTCATAACACAAAGACTCTAATCTGAGGTAATGAGTGAAGTACGCTTTTGATCAAATGCGTCAATTTGAACACACTACAAACCTATAGAAAAGGTAAATTGCTTTAGTTATGTAATCACACTGAAACAACTTCCTACTCTATTAATCCTTGTTGCGTTTTATCAGTTCAAATTACCAAACGTAAGCAACAACTTCTCCACCAACGTTCTTTTGGCGAGCTTCTTTATCTGTCAAAAGACCTTCTGATGTAGAAATGATTGCAATTCCAAGCCCGTTAAGAACTTTAGGAATATCTTCACGTTTTGAGTAAACACGAAGACCTGGTTTTGAAACACGTTTCAAGTTAGTGATAACACGTTCACCGTTTTGACCATATTTAAGGAATACACGGATGATGCCTTGTTTGTCATCTTCGATAACTTCGATGTTTTTCACAAAACCTTCACGTTTAAGGATTTCAGCAATCCCTTTTTTAATGTTTGATGCAGGCACTTCAAGAACTTCATGTTTAGCCTGGTTAGCGTTACGAATACGTGTCAAAAAGTCTGCAATTGGGTCAGTCATAACCATTTTTTATTTCTCCTCTTACTAGTAGTTTGAAGTTTTCACTTGCTAGTTAATTATAGGGTACAAAGCTTACCAAGAAGCTTTAGTAACACCTGGGATTTGTCCTTTGTATGCCAATTCACGGAAGCAAACACGGCAAAGTTTAAATTTGCGGTAAACTGAGTGTGGACGTCCACATTTTTCGCAACGTGTGTAAGCTTGCGTAGAGAACTTCGCTGGGCGTTTGTTCTTAGCAATCATTGATTTTTTAGCCAATTTATTTACCTCCTAGATTATTTTGCAAAAGGCATACCAAGGCCTTTAAGCAATTCACGACCTTCTTCGTCAGTGTTAGCAGTAGTTACGATAACGATATCCATACCACGTACTTTATCAACATCATCAAAGTTGATTTCTGGGAAGATAAGTTGTTCTTTAACACCAAGAGTGTAGTTACCACGTCCGTCAAATGATTTTGTTGGGACACCGTGGAAGTCACGAACACGTGGAAGTGATACTGATACCAATTTATCCAAGAATTCGTACATACGTTCACCACGAAGGGTAACTTTAGCACCGATCGCTACACCTTCACGAAGACGGAAGCCGGCGATTGATTTCTTAGCTTTAGTAATCAATGGTTTTTGACCTGAAATAAGTGCTAATTCAGCAGCAGCTTTTTCAAGAGTTTTAGCGTTATTTACAGCCTCACCAACACCCATGTTAAGAACGATTTTCTCAACTTTTGGCACAGCCATAACTGAAGAATAGTTAAATTTTTCAGTCAAAGCAGGAATTACTTCGTTAGTGTATTTTTCTTTTAAGCGGTTAGCCATTTATACTTTCTCCTTTCCTTCGTGATTAATCAAGCACTTCGCCTGATTTTTTGTTGTAACGAACTTTTTTGCCGTCTACAACTTTGTAACCAACACGTCCTGCAACACCGTTCTTGTCAAGAACTTGAACGTTTGATGCATGGATTGGTGCTTCTTTTTCTACGATAGCACCTTGAGGGTTTTCTGTATTTGGACGTTGGTGTTTTTTGATGATAGCAACACCTTCAACAACAACTTTGTTTACTTTTGGAAGAGCCTTAAGAACTACAGCTTCAACGCCTTTGTCCTTACCAGCAATAACGCGAACTTTGTCGCCTTTTTTTACAAACATGTGAGTTTTTCTCCTATAAATTTCTTACGCCCAAATGGGCACCCTAGACTAGCTAGGGGACTTAGTTTGTGTATTTGATTAAAGTACTTCTGGTGCAAGTGAAACGATCTTCATGTAACCACCTTCACGCAATTCACGTGCAACTGGACCGAAGATACGAGTTCCGCGAGGAGTTTTATCGTCACGGATGATTACTGCAGCGTTGTCGTCAAATTTGATGTATGAACCGTCTGGACGGCGAGCACCAGTTTTTGTACGAACGATAACAGCTTTCACAACATCACCTTTTTTAACAGCTCCACCTGGTGTAGCTTGTTTAACTGAAGCAACGATTACGTCACCGATGTTAGCGAATTTACGTCCTGAACCACCAAGAACTTTGATAGTCAAGATCTCACGAGCACCGCTATTATCAGCAACTTTCAAGCGAGTTTCTTGTTGAATCATTTCAATTTTCTCCTTTTAGTTTGATTAGATAATAACAGCTTCTTCCACAACTTCTACAAGACGGAAGCGTTTTGTAGCTGAAAGTGGACGAGTTTCCATGATACGAACGATATCGCCTGTTTTAGCAACGTTGTTTTCATCATGTGCTTTGTATTTTTTAGAATAGTTGATACGTTTACCATAGACTGGGTGGTTACGTTTTGTTTCAACTACAACAGTGATTGTTTTATCCATCTTGTCAGATACTACGCGTCCAACAAGAGTTTTACGTTGATTACGTTCCATTATTTAGAATACTCCTTTCCCAATCTATTATTTAGTTTCAGATTGCACAGTTTTAACACGTGCAATTTGTTTCTTAACTTCGTTCAAACGAGCAGTTTGATCAAGTTGACCTGCTGCAGCTTGGAAACGAAGGTCGAAAAGTTCTTTCTTAAGTTCGTTTTCTTTTTTCGCAAGCTCTTCTTGAGACAAGCCACGAAGCTCAGCAACAAACTTTTTGATTTCTTCAAGTTTCATGTCTTCTCCTTATTCTGCGTCGCGTTTTACGAATTTAACTTTAACTGGCAATTTGTGGCCTGCAAGACGGAAAGCTTCGCGAGCGATTTCTTCAGAAACGCCAGCAACTTCAAACATCACTTTACCACGTTTAACTGGTGCTACCCAACCTTCAGGTGCCCCTTTACCAGAACCCATACGAACCCCGATAGCTTTTGCTGTGTATGATTTGTGTGGGAAAATCTTAATCCAAACTTTACCACCACGTTTCATGTAACGAGTCATTGCGATACGGGCAGCTTCGATTTGGCGGTTAGTAATCCAGTGACTTGTAGTCGCTTGAAGACCGTATTCACCGAAATCTACTTGTTTACCACCTTTTGCTTCGCCGCGCATTTTTCCGCGGAACTCACGACGGTGTTTAACACGTTTAGGTACTAACATTTGTTATTTGCCTCCTTTAGTGTTTTTACGAGCTGGAAGAACTTCACCACGGTAGATCCATACTTTAACACCAAGTTTACCGTATGTAGTGTCTGCTTCTTCCCAAGCGTAATCGATATCTGCACGAAGTGTGTGAAGTGGAACTGTTCCTTCTGAGTATCCTTCTGCACGGGCGATATCTGCACCGTTCAAACGACCTGATACTTGAGTTTTGATTCCTTTAGCTCCAGCACGCATAGCACGTTGGATTGCTTGTTTTTGTGCACGACGGAAAGCAACACGTTGCTCAAGTTGACGAGCAATGCTTTCACCTACAAGGTGAGCGTCCAAATCAGGTTGTTTGATTTCAACGATGTTGATGTGAACTTGTTTTCCAGTCAATTTGTTAAGTTGAGCGCGAAGAGCGTCAACGTTTGATCCACCTTTACCGATAACCATACCTGGTTTAGCAGTGTGAAGTGAAACAATAACTTTGTTTACTGCACGTTCAATTTCGATTGTTGAAACTGAAGCGTCAGCCAATTCTTTATTGATGAATTTGCGGATTGCCAAATCTTCATGAAGGTAATCTGCGTATTCTTTTTCAGCATACCATTTCGCATCCCAGTCACGGATGATCCCGACACGCATACCAATTGGATGTACTTTTTGACCCACGAGTTTACCTCCTTATTTTTCTGACACAACAACTGTTACGTGTGTTGTGCGTTTGTTGATTGGTGAAGCTGAACCTTTCGCACGTGGACGGAAACGTTTCATTGTTGGTCCTTCGTTTGCAAAAGTTTCTGATACTACCAAGTTAGCTTTTTCCAAACCAAAGTTGTTCTCTGCGTTAGCGATAGCTGAGTTAAGAGTTTTCTCAACAACGCGAGCTGCTTTGTTTGGAGTGAATTTCAAGATTGCGATTGCGTCAGCAACGTTTTTCCCACGGATAAGATCAAGTACAAGACGTGTTTTACGAGGTGAAACGCGGACTGTACGAGCCATTGCTTTAGCTGAAGTAATTTCTGCCATTGTATCCTCCTCCTATTAACGACGTGTTTTCTTATCGTCAGCTGCGTGACCTTTGTAAGTACGAGTTGGTGCAAACTCACCAAGTTTGTGACCTACCATGTCTTCTTGGATGTAAACTGGTACGTGTTTACGTCCATCATAAACTGCGATTGTGTATCCAATGAAACTTGGGAAGATCGTTGAACGACGTGACCAAGTTTTAATTACTTTTTTCTTTTCGTCATTTGCTTGAGCTTCAACTTTTTTCATCAAATGCTCATCGACGAAAGGTCCTTTTTTAAGACTACGTCCCATTTTGTAGTATTCTCCTTTAATGATTAAACCACAGCGGCTTGGGAGCAGGATAGAACCCCAATCACTATGTTCGTCATCCTGCCCACGCACAGTTGATTAGGGGTTTCGAAGTAGCTTAATGCTACAAGAAACTTCAATCAACTACTGCGTCAGGGTGATAGTGACGACTGATATAGAATAGAGATTAACTTTATCTTACTAGCCCTACCGAGTTGGCGGATAGTTAATTAGCTAAGCGACTTGCTTATTTTTCGTTACGACGACGAACGATAAGTTTGTCTGATTTAGCTTTCTTGTTACGAGTTTTAAGACCAAGCGCAGGTTTACCCCATGGAGTAGATGGCGCTTTACGTCCAACTGGTGCTTTACCTTCACCACCACCGTGTGGGTGATCGTTAGGGTTCATTACAGAACCGCGAACTGTAGGACGGATACCCATCCAACGGCTACGTCCTGCTTTACCGATGTTAACAAGTGATTGTTGCTCGTTACCAACAGTACCGATTGTAGCACGGCAAGTACCAAGAATCATACGAACTTCACCTGATTGAAGACGAACAAGAACGTATTTACCTTCTTGACCCAAAACTTGAGCTGAGGCACCAGCGGCACGGATAAGTTCTGCACCTTTACCTGGTTGAAGCTCGATGTTGTGGATAACTGTACCGACTGGAATATTTGCAAGTGGAAGTGCGTTACCAACTTTGATATCCGCATCTGGACCTGAAACAATACGTTGACCTACTTCAAGACCTTTTGGTGCAATGATGTAAGCTTTCACACCGTCAGTGTAGTGAACAAGAGCGATGTTTGCTGTACGGTTTGGATCGTACTCGATAGTTTTAACAACTGCTTCAACACCATCTTTGTTACGTTTGAAGTCAATCAAACGGTAGTGGCGTTTGTGACCGCCACCTTGGTGACGAACAGTGATACGACCGTTGTTGTTACGACCAGCTTTGCTTTTCAATGAAACAAGCAATGATTTCTCAGGAGTGCTTGTTGTAATTTCAGCGAAGTCCAAAGAAGTCATGTTACGACGGCCATTTGTCGTTGGTTTATAAACTTTAATACCCACGTTAATTCTCCTTTGTCTTATTCAGCTTCAGTCGCAAACAACTCGATTGCTTTTGAATCAGCTGTAAGAGTGATGATAGCTTTTTTAGTTTTTGAAGTGAAACCTGTGTAACGACCAACACGTTTTTGTTTTGGTTTAACAGTTACAGTGTTTACGTTAGCAACTTTTACTCCCTCAAAAGCAGCTTCAACAGCTTGTTTGATCAAGAGTTTGTGTGCACGTGTATCAACTTCAAATGTGTATTTGCCTGCTTCAAGAGCAACCATTGATTTCTCAGTGATAACAGGTTTTTTGATTACGTCATACAAATTCATTATGCAAGAACCTCCTCGATTGTAGAGATTGCTTCTTTAGTTACAAGAAGTTTATCTGCGTTCACGATGTCAAGAACACTTGCAGTAGTTGCAGTTGCAACAGTTACGTTTGCAAGGTTACGAGCTGAAAGTTCAGCGAATTTGTTTCCTTCTTCAACGATAACAAGTACTTTTGAGTCGATGCTAAGAGCTGAAAGAACGTTTGCGAATTCAGCAGTTTTTGGAGCTGCAAATGAAAGAGCATCAACAGCTACAAATTTTTCTTCAGCAACTTTTGCTGAGTAAACTGATTTCAAAGCAAGGCGACGAACTTTTTGTGGAAGTTTGTATCCGTATGAACGTGGAGTTGGTCCGAAGACAACACCACCACCACGCCATTGTGGTGAGCGGATAGAACCTTGACGAGCACGTCCAGTTCCTTTTTGACGCCATGGTTTACGTCCACCACCTGATACTGCTGAACGGTTTTTAACCGCGTGAGTACCTTGGCGAAGGCTAGCACGTTGGCTGATTACGACATCAAATACTACTGATTCGTTTGGTTCGATACCGAAGATAGCGTCGTTCAATTCAACTGAGCTAACTTCTTTACCAGTTTGGTCAAATAGTTTTACGTTTGCCATTTTAACTGATTTCCCCTTTCCTTAATTATTTAGCAGCTTTAACTGCTGATTTGATAGTGATAAGAGATTTCTTAGCACCTGGTACGTTACCTTTGATAAGGATAACGTTTTTCTCTGGGATAACTTGGACAACTTCAAGGTTTTGGATTGTCACACGGTTGCCACCCATACGTCCTGCCAAGTGTTTGTTTTTGAAAACACGGTTAGGCGCAACAGGTCCCATTGAACCTGGACGACGGTGGTAACGAGAACCGTGAGCCATAGGACCACGTGATTGACCATGGCGTTTGATAACACCTTGGAAACCTTTACCTTTTGAAGTACCAGTTACATCAACAACATCGCCAGCTGCGAAAGTGTCAACAGTGATTTCTGATCCAACTTCCAAGCCTTCAATGTTTTTGAATTCACGAATGAAGCGCTTAGGAGCTGTGTTAGCTTTAGCTACATGGCCTTTGGCAGGTTTGTTGCTCAATACTTCGCGTTTGTCGTCAAAACCAACTTGAACTGCTTCGTAACCGTCTGTTTCAACAGTTTTAACTTGAAGCACAACGTTTGGAGTAGCTTCGATGACAGTAACAGGGATAAATTCACCAGTTTCAGTGAAGATTTGAGTCATTCCCACTTTTTTCCCTAAGATTCCTTTTGTCATGAGAAAATATTTCCTTTACTTATTTGTATTTCAAAAAGTTTTTAATGAGCGTTTTTCATGCTCAAAAAAGTTTTTAACGAGCGTTTTTTGTGCTCAGTCAAACTCTAACAGATTAAAGTTTGATTTCTACGTTAACACCACTTGGCAAATCAAGCTTCATCAAAGCATCAACAGTTTTTTGTGTTGGGTTGATGATGTCGATAAGACGTTTGTGTGTACGCATTTCGAATTGCTCACGAGAATCTTTGTACTTGTGAGTCGCACGAATGATTGTGTAAAGACTGCGTTCAGTTGGAAGCGGAACCGGTCCAGCAACTGTCGCACCAGTGCGAGTTGCAGTTTCTACGATTTTTTCAGCCGCTGTATCAAGTGTACGGTGTTCGTATGCTTTCAAACGGATGCGGATTTTTTTGTTTGCCATCTTTTTCTCCTTCTCGTCTATTTAAGATAATAGGCTAGCTCCTCAAGAAAACCAACACGTGTTGCGTGGCAATGCAACCTGGCGTGTCGCAACCTCTTGTATCATAGCTAAAGCTGTTTTGTTACAGCACCATAATATGATATCAAAAAACAGACTGTATTGCAAGGACTTTAAACAAAAAAAGCAAAAATGATTCACATTTTTGCTTAAATCGTTTTCATATTTTTTCGATACATCGTATATAGGAAAATCACTCGAAAAAGATTATCTAAGATAGTAGCAAGCCATACACCTGATAAACCCATATTCAAACTAATCCCCAATAGATAGCCTAGTATAATACGAATAACCCACATACCAAACGTTGTTGCATAGAAAGGAAGCTGAGCCTTCCCTAGACCTTGCCATACTGCTGTATAGATAAGGGTCCCAGATGTAATAGGATTTCCCATGAAGGAATACAAGAGAACAACCACGCTGGCTTCTACTGCTCTGCTATTTTCCGTAAAAAGCCCTGTCAAACCAGAACCCAGAAAATAAACAGTAGCAGCTACAACCATCATCAAAAGCGTCGAAATCCAATACGAGGTGGCAACCAAGGATTTAATCTCTTCCTTTTTACCAGCACCTAAACTATGGGCAACCAAGATAACCGTCGCTGTGGCAACACCCATACCTGGCATGTAGTTGAACTGGGTCAGTGTCTCCCCAATGGCGTTTCCTGCGACAACTTCAGTCCCAAACTTGACCACGATAGCAATGATGACTACATCTCCTGCTCGCATCATCAACCTTTCACCTGCTGCTGGAAATACCAAGTGCAACAAGTCTCTATTAAACGGTTTGCTAATCTGATAACTCTTAATGTCTAACTTCATAACCAGCCAAAGAACCACAGTTCCTATCAAACGAGAGAGAACTGTTGCTCCTGCCACTCCTACAATTCCCCAATGAAAACAATAGATACTCATTGCAGATAGAACAGCATTAAGCAAATTAGACATAAGGCTGACATTCATGGAAACCTTAGGTTTTCCTTGAGCGCGCAGGACACTACCAAAAGTCGTCATCAAGCCAAGAAATAGAATCCCACCTCCGACTAGATAAAGGTAAAGACTTCCCGCCTCTGTTACCGACGTCACCGTTCCTAACAGAGACATCATCGATGAACCCGCTAAAAGTGATAGCAAGCCCAAAGCAAGGCTCAGTAACACCGTCACAAGAATCGAATCCCAGATAAAGCGATTTGTTTTCACCTCATCTCCCTCTCCCATAGCTTTAGCAATCAAGCTAGCACAGGAAGCTCCCAAAGCGATAAAAACCGCTTGATAAATGGTGATGATATTATTAGCAACAGAGACACCTGACACCGCAATTAGACCAACTTGGGCAACCAAGTAAGAATCCACCACTCCCATAAGCATCTGTAAGATATTCTCTACCATAGCAGGTAGAGCAAGGCTTAGAATTTGTTTTATTGATTTCATATATAACCCTTATTTAATAGAAGAAAAGAGGCTGGGGCAAATCTGTCCCAACCTCTTTGGTTGATCATTTTACACTACAAGCGACTTAGATACCAAGATAACTCTCAACTGCTTTTTGCATATCACTTGTTGCAACCACTGTTTTGTGACGAACTTCTGCTGTTTCAAGTCCGTTGACAGCTGCTGGAATAGCAACACCTGACAATTGGTTGAGTTCTTGAACAGCTACAAAATCATCTCCTGCATCTTTTCCTGTGACTGCTTCTACAGCAACACGTGGGAATTTATAAGGGCTAGCCGTTGAGGCGATGATTGTTGGTGTTTGGTCACCTGTACGGTCTGCATAAGCCTTGTAAACAGCTGACGCTACAGCTGTATGTGGATCTTCGATATAGTTTGCTTCATCGTAAACACGTTTGATTTCAAGAGCTGTTTCTTCTTCTGTCGCAAAACCAGCTTCAAACAAGTCAAGAATGGCTTGATCAACCTGTGGCAAGCTATACTGACCGTCATTAACAAGAGCTTCCATCAAAGCTTTTGTCTGCTCTGCATCATTGCCAAGAAGGTGGAAAATCAAACGCTCCAAGTTTGATGACACGAGAATATCCATAGATGGACTTGTTGTCACTTTGAAGTCACGTTTTTTATCGTAAGTTCCTGTTGTAAAGAAGTCTGTCAAGACCTTGTTTTCATTTGAAGCACAGATAAGCTTGTTAACTGGAACACCGATTTGTTTTGCATAGTAGGCTGCCAAGATGTTCCCAAAGTTTCCTGTTGGTACCGTAAAGTTAACCTTGTCTCCATTTTGGATATCACCTGATTTGACAAGCTGTGCGTAAGCGTAAACGTAGTAAACCACCTGTGGTACCAAGCGACCAACGTTCATTGAGTTAGCTGATGAGAACTGTGTTTTATTGTCAAGCAAACGAGCACGCAAGTCAGCATCGTTGAACATACGTTTCACATCTGTTTGAGCATCGTCAAAGTTTCCATCAATAGCAATAACGTGTGTGTTGTCGCCTGTCTGTGTTGTCATTTGAAGTTCTTGAATTTTTGAGACACCATCTCTTGGATAGAAGACAATGATTTCTGTTCCAGGAACATCAGCAAAGCCTGCCATAGCAGCTTTACCAGTATCACCTGATGTTGCTGTCAAGATGACGATTTTGTTATCAACGCCTTGCTTTTTAGCTGAAGTCGTCAACAGGTAAGGCAAGATTGACAAGGCCATATCTTTGAAAGCGATCGTTGAGCCGTGGAAAAGCTCCAAGTTGTACTGGTTGCCGAGTTTGACAAGCGGTGCGATGGCTGGAGTATCAAACTTAGCATCGTAGGCATTGTTGATACAGTAATCAAGCTCTTCTTCTGTAAAATCATCCAAGAAAGCTGACAAAACAAGTTTGGCTACTTCTTGGTAGCTAGCGTCCTTCAAAGTATCAAAATCCAAGTCAACCGCTGGCGTTGTTGTCGGAGTGAAAAGTCCTCCGTCCGTTGCCAAACCTTGTAGGATGGCTTGACTGGCTGTTACTTTGTTGTTAGCATCACGTGTTGATTGGTATGTTAATGTCATGATATATCCTCTTTTTGATAGTCTTTTTTCTATTATAGCATTATTTTCAGAAAATTTATACAAGTTTTAGGGGTGAAATCGCTTCTTATCGCTAATTCATGAATAATCATTATTTATTCCCGTTTTAAAGCTAACGCCTAACACTATCTTATCATTTACGATTAAACGTTAGATTTTTCTTTAAGTGACCTCCAGATAGAACGACCTGATTCGCTGTCAATTGATAATCAAGTAAATCACCTTTTTCAATACCAGTAAGGCTAAATGGTGTCTGGCTTGCTACATCAATTAGTTTAAGTTGGTGGTTTACACTATCCATACGAGCTGTCAAAATAGTCTGTTGCATTTTTCTTGTTTTCTCGTTATAGGTCCCATTTTTCTGTTGTGCATAGTCTGTCAGCAGTTGAGACAAATCTTTTTCCGTCTCAGACTCTGTTGGAATAATATCTTTTTGGGTGGTATTTTGTGACGAATGGTAGAGTGCCGCAACGTAATCCTTGGCATAGGTATCACTGTTAAAACGGTAAGAGACGACAAGCCTAACGGTATCTGATTTGACCACTAGATTGGTCTCTTGCTGTAATAGGTAGGCATCAATAGATTGACTAACGTAGTCACCTAGATAAGACAGATCCCCTTCGGTCTGTGCTTTCAACTCCTGAGACAAGCGGGCACTCTCCCAAACACCTGATGGAATCACTCGGTGGTCTTTTTTCCCAATGTAAAGGAAAAAGAAGGTGACAGCAATCGCAAATAGAAAAAGCACTCCTATTATTCTGTACAAAAATGTTGATTTTTGTTTCATCTGAGCATTCTCCTCCCTCTCTTTTATTGTAACAAATTTTAAAGCCTTACAAAAAAGAGGATGCCCAGAAACAATAAAAAAGCCCGTTTTTCTACCTCATACACCGTTAGATTGGTCTGTTTGGAACATACGATACCAAGACAACGACCATTCAAGCATTGTGTTAAGGTTTCAAAAACGAACTCGTTTTACAAAATCAGACGCTAAGTCTATTATCCTGAGAGGACTTAAATTACCCAGCGTGAGTCCTTACCTGCAATCGCAATCCAAACAATCGCAAATACCATAAAAAACTTTTCTGCCATAACTTAAATCTCCTTTTCTAACATCTTATGTTACTTATATTATACAGTGGATGTTAGATTTTGTAAACCCTTTCAAAGTGGTTTTGTAAAATTTTTGCTACAAAAAAGACTGGGGAACCCCAGTCTCAGTTTTAGGATATAGTCCTATCTTGGACATGACTGATAGTGAACTCAAGATTTACCTTATTTAAGTCGTCCTGGACGTTCTGCATAACCGTAGTAAGCATCAGCCATAATTTCTTCCATATCAGCAACCATCGGCAAGCGTGGATTAGCAGGTGAACATTGATCTTCGTAAGCAAGAAGCGCAATTTCATGTAGGCTATCTTTCCATGCTTTTTCATCAATACCCTGTGCTTTGAAGTTCATCTCAATACCGACAGCAACTCCGAGGTCATAGACAGCTTGAGCGTATGAAGCAACAGCTTCTTCTGGTGTGGCAGCTGGGAGCCCTAGCATACGAGCAATATCTTGGAATTTTTCATCAGCTTTCCAATAGTTGTACTTAGGCCATGTAGTTGTCTTAGATGGGCGTGTACCGTTGTAGCGGATAACATACGGAAGCAAGATAGCATTCGTACGTCCATGGATGGTGTGGTGAACGGCACCAATTTTGTGAGCCATTGAGTGACTCATTCCTAGAAAGGCATTGGCAAAGGCCATACCTGCCATGGTTGAAGCATTGTGCATTTTTTCGCGCGCTTCTGGGTCTGCTGTTTTGACAGATTTTTCAAGGTATTGGAATACTAATTTAATAGCTTGAAGAGCAAGTCCATCTGTGTAGTCATTAGCAAAGTTAGAAGTGTAGGCTTCTGTTGCATGCGTCAACACATCCATACCAGTATCCGCCGCTATGAATCCTGGTACTGACTCAACAAGGGCTGGATCAATAATGGCAATCGTTGGTGTTAAAGCGTAGTCAGCTAGTGGGTACTTACGATTGTTAGCCTTGTCAGACACAACCGCAAATGGTGTCACCTCTGAACCTGTACCTGATGTTGTTGGAATACCGATGTATTTAGCTTTTTTACCCAAAGCTGGGAATTTGAAGGCACGTTTACGGATATCCATGAATTTTTGAACAAGATCGCTGAAGTCCACCTCTGGTTGTTCGTAGAACATCCACATGCCTTTAGCCGCATCCATAGGAGAACCACCGCCAAGGGCAATGATAGTATCTGGTTCAAAGGCACGCATAACTTCAGTACCACGACGAACCGTTGTAATGTCTGGATCTGGCTCAACATCTGAGAAGACCTGAATCGTAACCTTGTTGGCACGAAGGTTCAACTGGTCAATCACACGTTGTACAAAACCAAGTTTTTCAATTGATTTATCCGTAACAATCATGACACGTTCAATGTCCTCGCAGGTTTGGAGGTATTGAATTGAATTACGCTCAAAGTAAATTTTTGAAGGAACTTTAAACCACTGCATATTATTTCTACGTTTTCCTACTTTCTTGATATTAAGAAGGTTGATAGCAGACACATTATCGCCGACTGAGTTGCGTCCGTAAGAACCACAACCAAGTGTCAATGATGGCAAGAAGGCATTGTAAACGTCACCGATTCCACCGAAAGTAGATGGTGAGTTCCAGATGATACGCATAGCTTTCATTTCAGTACCGAAGCGTTTCGCAAGCTCTTCATCCTTCGTATGAATAGCTGCTGAGTGACCTAGACCGTTGAATTCAACCATTTGACGTGCTTTTTTAAGTCCGTCCTCTGTATCTTCTGCTTTCAAGACTGCAATGACAGGTGAGAGTTTTTCACGTGTTAATGGCTCTTTTTCACCAACTTCAGCACATTCAGCTGCCAAGATGTTAGTCCCTTCTGGTACTTGGAAGCCTGCTTGTTCTGCAATCCATGCGGCTGGTTTTCCAACGATATCTGCATTGAGTTTAGCACCACCACAATTTTTGCTATTAGCTTTCACTCCGAAACAGAATTCTTCTAGGAGAGCTTTTTCTTTTTTAGTAACAAAGTAAGTTTTATAAGATTTGAACTCTTCTACAAAGTCTTTGTAGATTTCTTTATCAATGATCACAGCTTGCTCAGATGCACAGACCATACCATTATCAAATGACTTAGACATAACAATATCATGAGCTGCCTGACGAATATCTGCTGACTTTTCAACATAGGCTGGCACATTTCCTGCACCGACACCAAGGGCTGGTTTTCCGCATGAATAAGCTGCTCGCACCATGGCATTACCACCAGTTGCAAGAATGGTTGAGATACCATCATGATTCATAAGAGCATTCGTTGCAGCAATTGAAGGCTCTGTAATCCATTGGATACAATCTTTAGGGGCACCTGCTTTGACAGCAGCATCGTAAACAATCTGAGCAGCATGAGCTGATGATTCTTGAGCTGATGGGTGGAAACCAAAGATGATTGGATTACGTGTTTTGAGGGCAATGAGGGATTTAAAAATCGCTGTTGACGTTGGATTTGTTGTTGGAGTGACACCGCAGATAACACCTACAGGCTCAGCGATTTTGGTCAAACCAGTGATTGGATCATCTTCGATAATGCCAACAGTCTTAACACCTCGCATGTTGTTGACCACATGTTCACAAGCAAAAAGGTTCTTGGTCGCCTTGTCTTCAAAGACACCACGTCCTGTTTCACGAACAGCATGTTCTGCTAAAATTCCATGAGCATCTAACGCTGCTACAGAAGCTTTAGCAACGATGTAATCAACTTGTTCTTGATTGAGTCGACGGAATTCTTCTAGGGCAACAAGTCCTTTTTGAACAAGTCCATCAACGTGTAGCTGAGCTTGAGCTAATTTTTCTTCCTGTGTAAGTGTTTTTTCTGCCATTTCATTCTCCTTTTAGAAATATTTTGTTAAATATTTCACAACTTTTATGAACCTATTATACCCTAGAAAAACCGCCTTGTAAACCCTTTCACAATAAAATGTTATTTTTTTCACAAAACAATTCCATTATGGATGACATAACTGTCTGCAAAAGACCAAATTAAAAGCCCTAACACTCCTTAGAGAATCAGGACTTTTTAAGTTTAGATTGTCAAATGTAGACTAGATACCGTATTTATTTGGCAGCTTTCTTAGCTGCTGCAGTCACTGCCTGTTGAATAGTTTTAACATAAAGCTCAGCGCCAGTTGTCGTCGCATCGCTATAATGAACACCGTCTGTTCCTCCCCAAATATCAGGATTATCAAGGGCTACTTGATACCAGTCTGCCAAAGTCACATAGGTGTACTTCTTAGCCAAAGACTTTTCATAATCACGAACAGCTTTAACCGCATCCAAACTTTTGGCATTATAAGGGGATACAAAGACTAAACGATGTCCTTTAGGTAGAGCCTCTACAAATTGATTGGTTTCCTCTTCGTAGTTGCTTGTTGAGTTAACACCGACAGCAATCACGACTGTACTTGGTAGGGTATTGCTATCAATATTATTTTTAAAAATCTCATAGGCTTCTGAGAAATTTCGGCTAACCGCCGCATCAACTTGTGCTTCTTTCATCTGTGAAGTGAATGTTGCACTTGATCTCAAGGTTACCGAGTCTCCTATAATCATGATACTGCTCAATGCCTTGGCATCTCCTGCTGTCACATTGTTAGTCTGCGTCAGATTAGCATCTGCTTGATTAAGAGAATTCACCAGAAGGCTTTCTTCAAAACTTCCCATGTATGGTGCTACAGCTGCAGTCACCAAAGTTAAGGAGGCTAGAAGTCCTACAACCCCAATAAATGGTTTTTTATAGGCGGCTAGATCAATACTCACCCCTAACAAGACTGGCTGCTTCCCAATCAAACAAGGTTCAATAATATAGAAAGATAGCACCGTAAATAGATAAGAAAAAATCAAGGTAAGGACAACTGCCAATAAATTAGGCGCAATCTGAGAGAAGATAACATAGAATGGCCAATGGAAAAGATAAACACCGTAGCTGGTATCAGCTAAAAAACTCACCCACTTAGGCTCAGCGATACCTTCTGTCTTTTCATGCAACACACGCGCTGCATAAATCATCATCACCGCAAACAAGCTAGCCAAAGCAAAACCAAATAAATAGGTCAAAATATGATCAAAATGCAGTAAAAATGTTAAGGCAAGCAAAAGCACAAAGCTCAGCACCATTTGAGCAATCGTCCTTTTAGATGACCACAGACGAGCAGTCCGCTTAAAACGGGCAGTTGTTTCACTAATTCCAGAAACCGTAGCGACCATAGCTCCTAAATAAAATGGAAAACTATGACTAAGGGTAGAGAAATACAACATGGAAAAGTTTGTCGTAAAAAAGGCACGACCAAACATGCTGACCAATCCCAGACCAAAGAAGAACGATGATATCAGAAATACCAAACCTCTAAATTGTCCCTTGCTATAATGACGCTTCGCCAAAAACCAAACAATCAATCCCCAAATGAGGTAAAAATGGACCTCAATTGCCAGACTCCACGTATGGACAAATAAATGAGGAATGAACTGTGATTCGTAGCTACTTCCAGTTAGAATCTCGTAGTAGTTCGTCGTAAAGCCAAGCGCTGCCGCTATCTGGCTCCCAATCCCTGCTCTAAAATCACTCTTCACCAAAAAACTAAAAGGAATCGTCACCAAGACCATCAAGACCAAAGGTGGCACAATCCGATAAAAACGACGTTTCAAATAGGCTAAAAAATGAAACGTCTTACTTCGAGTGTATTCATCAAGCATCAAGGCAGTAATTAAGTAGCCTGAAAAAGTGAAGAAAACATCAACACCAATAAATCCTCCGGGAAATACTGTTTTAAAGAAATGGTAGAGTAAAACAAGCAATAAACCTGTTATCCTTACCAAAGAAAACCATTTAATTCTCATTTTTGATAAATCCCCTGTTTAAACGTTCCTTTGTAAATCTTTCCAGAAGCCGTCTTCAGGGTTCCTTTCCCGTCAGCTTGCCCCTGACGAAAACTGCCCGTATAAGACCACCCCGCTTTAGCGGTCAAGGTTCCCTGCCCATCCATCACTCCATTAACAAAGTGACCCTTATACACATCACCATTCTGAAATGTCAGGGTTCCTTGTCCATTCATGCGATGATTGACCACCTGACCTTGGTAACTAATATTCCCAGAATCATAAGTCAGTTTCCCTTGATGAGATATAGGAATTGCCACAACAGACAAGCCAAAAACAAGAATCACAATTGCCGCTAGCAATTCCCACTGTCCTCTGCTGATTTGACTCAATCGATCACTAACCTGTTTTATCATTTTTCTCTTATACTCTCAGCTAAAGAGATCCCTTTCCGCTAACATTATCTGATGTAACCAGTCCTGGCATCCTTTTGTAACCAAGTCATAGGTTTCATCAAAATCACCCGTGTACCAAGGATCTGGCACACCACCCTCTACAAAGAGGAAAATCTTGTCATCAAAACGCCCTGCTGATAGACGCTTGAGATCATGCACATTGTCCTCATCCATGCCGATGATGTAGTCAAAGGTCTCCAAATCACTCACGCTAATCTGCTGAGACGCTTTCGTCACTTCATAAGCAATGCCGTGCTTCTTAAAAATAGCCTGAGTACCTCTGTGGATAGGGTTGCCATGTTCCCAATTGGAAGTCGCTCTGCTCTCAACCAAGAGGGGACTATCCTTGGCAACTTCTTTCATGACAAATTCAGCCATAGGGCTACGGCAAATATTTCCCAAACAAACAAAACACACCTTTTTCATGGTATCTCTCTCCTATTCATGATCCGGTTGGGCGTAGCCTAGGTGCTCGTAAGCCTTGGCTGTTGCCACACGCCCTGTCCGAGTTCGCATCAAAAAGCCTTTTTGGATAAGGTAGGGCTCGTACATATCTTCGACCGTTTCTCGTTCTTCAGCAATGTTGACAGACAGCGTTCCCAAACCAACAGGACCACCTGAGTACATTTCAATCATGGTACGAAGGATCTTCTGATCCACATAATCAAGCCCTTCCTTGTCCACATCTAGCATGGTCAAAGCTCTATCTGCTATGCTATCATCAATCAAACCATCACCCATAATCTGAGCGTAATCACGCACACGTTTCAAGAGACGATTGGCAATACGAGGTGTCCCACGTGAACGGCAAGCCAACTCAATCGCTGCCTCATGTGTGATCTCCGCTTCAAAAATATCAGCCGTGCGTTCAACAATCTCTGTCAAATCTTCTAATTCGTAGTATTCCATGTGCCCATTGATACCAAAACGAGCTCTCAGAGGATTAGATAACATACCAGCACGTGTCGTTGCCCCAATCAAAGTAAAGGGTGGCAAGTCCAAATGCACGCTACGACTAGTTTCCCCAGCCCCAATCATAATATCAATGTAAAAATCTTCCATGGCAGAGTAAAGAACCTCTTCCACAGCCATAGGCATACGGTGAATCTCATCGATAAAGAGCACATCACCCGGCTCCAAATCATTCAAAATCGCTACTAAATCCCCAGCTTTTTCAATTGCTGGACCTGACGTCTGCTTGAGATTGACCCCAAGCTCATTAGCGATAACAAAAGCCATTGTTGTCTTACCAAGACCTGGAGGCCCAAACAAAAGCACGTGATCTAGCGCCTCATCACGTAACTTGGCTGCCTCGATAAAAATTCTTAACTGGTCCTTGACCTTATCTTGGCCAATATATTCCTTAAAATATTGCGGGCGCAACGTACGCTCAACGTACTCCTCATCACCCATTAAATCCTTGTCTACTATTCTAGTCATGGTATTATTATAGCAGAAAAGCCCTAGAATTACTAAGGCATGTCATTCTTATTCATTATATAAGGATATTAAACTCCCCACCAACTGCCTGTACTTAAAAGTTTAGCAAATAATAATCCTACTGAAGCAAGATGACAAATCAAATATTTATATTTATTAAAAAGTTTCATACCACATCTCCCTAAGTAAATCATTTATATATTACATTGTAAACGTTTTACTTATTGAGAAACATGACACAAATGTCCGATTTTACTAATACATCCCTATCATAAAGAATTCTTGCATCTCCTAAAAACTTACAAGATATTAATTACCAATATTAAGTGATAGATATTTTAAAAACTCAATGTTACCTAATCAAAATTAAACAACCTGACTCAATTTAAGAGTCAGGTTGTTTAATTACTTTTATTATTTTACTATCTTCTTGTCATAAGTCTACTCATGTGCATGGTCTTTTTCCCACTCCCTAGATAAATTTCGGGTAAGACAATTATCCCCCATCACACTAGCAAATAGAATAGCTTTATCAAAACAAATCTGAGCCCTAGTCTCATCTTGTAAAATATCAAGTGATAACTTCCATTCAAGCATACTGACAATAGGAGCTTTTTGAAAATCTTGCACTTTCGTCATTATAATCTGGCAAACCTCTAATACTTCTTCCAATATTTTCGCCTCTTTTTTCAAGAGTAGCTGTTCACAAGTATTAATTAAAACATTATTTAGAATGAACAAATCATCTAACTCAAAATAATCAACTTGTGCCATCAGACGAGAAACTAATTTTATATAGTGATTATCTTGTAATTGACATGTTCTATCCTCTGACAGAAAGGTATTGATCAGATATAAATCTATTAAAATTAAATCATTAACATCATAAATCTTTTTTCGTTTAATCTGCTCAAAATAATCATTAATAATTCCTTGGCTAAAATGAGTATTTTGACTAATATGAACATCTAACTTTGCTTGAAGGCAGTCAATGGCTAATTGTTCGCTTTCTGGCAGATTATCATAATAATCTGTATAGATTTCATCAAACTGTTCCTCACGTAAACGAACTCGTTCCTCATCCTTATAAGTTGGTGTTCTAAGGATCAGATACTTGAGTTCTTTATATCGTTTTGGAAGCTCTAAATTTTCCTCACCAGTCAAAAAGCTAATACTAACATCTAACTTTTTGGCAATATAGGTCACTGATGTCAGTTTCGGAATACTTTTTCCTGATTCTATTCGAGCTAGCTGACGAACGGATAACTCTGACTGATCACCACAAAAATCTTCCTGCGTTATTTGTTTCTCTTTTCTAAGCTGTTTCACTTTTAACCCAAAGTCTTTAAGCATGGCAACCTCCAAATCAATAATATCCCTTTGCATATATTATAACATGTAGAGTTATGCCCTCAGATATTGTTAAAAATTATAACTACTTATAAATTTTGATTTTTATACATAGATGAATATAGTGACACTATAAAAAGCCAAGAAGATAGACTTCCTGACCTTATTATTACTGACTAATATCCTTTTCCCACTCCTCTTTTAATCTACTCACTAAATGAAGGTCTCCCGTCATATTAGCAAATAAGATAGCTTGATTATAATGTTCCTGCGCTAGAGCTTTATCTTTCAAGAAATACAAAGCATATTCCCACTCTAAAAAATGATAAATTGGCATCTTTTGAAAATCTTGATTTTTTGTCATAACCTGTTTACTACTATCTAACAATTTCCTAAGAGTTGAGTATTTTTCTAGTTTAACAGCGATATGCGAACAAGATAACAAAACATTATTCAACAAGAATAAATCTTCCATTGGTAGATGATCTAGCTGATTTACTAGCTTTAGACTTAGTCTATCAAAGGTCCTTTCATCAAAAATCATCTCATCAAACTCTGAAACAATACTACAAATCAAAAAAAGATCAATCAATATCAGATCGTTTAACTGATAAATTGTTTTTTTTCGTACTTGATCCCCATAATCTTCAACTAAATCAGATCCAAAATTAATATTTGCAGTCTGGTATACTTCAAATTTCGCTTGAACAAAAGTGATTACTTTTTGCTCCTCTTCAGGTAAATTATCATAGTAGACATTATAAATTTCATCAAATTGCTCTTCTCGCAATCGTAAACGATTCTCATCCATATAAGTTGGCATTCGTAGAATTAGGTATTTCAGCTCCTTATATCTACCAGGCAATTCTAAACTTTTTCCATCTGTTAATTCTAGAATACTAACTCCTAATTTTTTTGCGATGTATAAAGCCTTTTGAAGGCTTGGGGCTGAACTTCCAGCTTCTATCCTAACTAACTGGCGAACGGATAAATTCGCTTCATCTCCACAAAGTTCCTCTCGTGTAATCCCTTTAAACTCTCTAATCGTTCGAACACGTTTCCCAAATTCTTTAGGCATCTGATAATCTCCTTAATTCCTATCTTTGGCTCAATAAGCCAAACCTTCAAATAAAATCCCTCTGCATATATTATAACATGCTAGCCTATGTCGTCAGCAATTGTTAAAAGTTATAGCGACTTATAATTAGCGATTGCAATCAATAGTTAGTTAAACTAAAACGACTTTAGGTTTCTTTAAGCTTCGTTGGCTATACTATCTTCAATCCTAAATAAACTTTTCTTTTTCATAATTTCCCTAAAAGAGTTGGCCGCTTGCCAGCTCTTCTTTTTATCCTTAAAATGCTATAAAGAAATCCCTCGTTCTTTTGAGCGAGGGATTTTAAGAGAGTGATGAGTTTTAAAGTCCATTGGAGTTTTGAAAGGAGATCTAGAAATCAAACGGTCATCTTTTTTCAATATAAAATGAAACCACTGACTTGGGTCAGTGGTTTCAGGAGATTTATGAAAAAGATACGTCCACTGTTTGTGCTTTAGCTCATTACAGTGGCGGATACCGAACGATGTTCGGTGAAAATTTTAGGATGCTTATAGTATATAAAGACTTGCTTAAACTTATCTTAAAGCAAAAAGTGTCCTAGAAATTCTAGGACACTTTATTTCAACATTAGTCTCCAAGTCCGATGCGGTCGAAGATTTCATCCACACGTTTGGTGTAATAAACTGGGTTGAAGATTTCATCGATTTCGTCTTGTGTTAAGCGTGATGTGACTTCTGGGTCTGCTTCAAGCAATGGCTTGAAGTCTACTTGGTTGTCCCATGAATGAGCTGTCTTTGGTTGTACCAAATCGTAAGCCTGCTCACGTGTCATGCCTTTTTCAATCAAGGTCAACATCGCACGTTGGCTAAAGATAAGTCCAAAGGTTGAGTTCATGTTGCGGATCATGTTTTCTGGGAAGACCGTCAAGTTCTTAACGATATTGCCAAAACGGTTAAGCATGTAGTCAATCAAAATAGTTGTGTCTGGTGTGATGATACGCTCTGCAGATGAGTGCGAAATGTCACGCTCATGCCAGAGAGCCACGTTCTCATAAGCTGTCACCATGTGACCACGGATCACACGCGCAAGACCTGTCATGTTTTCAGAACCGATTGGGTTGCGTTTGTGAGGCATAGCAGAGCTACCTTTTTGCCCTTTGGCAAAGAACTCTTCTACTTCACGTTGTTCTGATTTTTGCAGACCACGAATCTCAGTCGCCATACGCTCGATAGATGTTGCGATGCTTGCAAGAACTGCAAAGTATTCTGCGTGGAGGTCACGTGGAAGCACCTGCGTTGAAATCTCTTGCGGACGGATGCCCAATTTGTCACAGACATATTTTTCCACAAATGGTGGGATATTGGCAAAGTTACCAACCGCACCTGAAATCTTACCAGCCTCGACACCAGCGGCAGCACGTTCGAAACGCTCAATATTACGTTTCATCTCGCTGTACCAAGTCGCCAACTTAAGACCGAAAGTCGTTGGCTCAGCGTGAACCCCGTGGGTACGCCCCATCATGATGGTAAACTTGTGCTCTTTGGCTTTCTCAGCCACGATGTTTGTGAAATTCTCAAGGTCACGACGGATAATGTCGTTGGCTTGCTTGTAAAGGTAACCGTAGGCAGTATCCACCACGTCAGTCGATGTCAAACCGTAGTGCACCCACTTACGCTCCTCACCAAGCGTCTCAGACACCGCACGGGTGAAAGCCACCACATCGTGACGCGTATCCTGCTCAATCTCAAGAATGCGGTCAATGTCAAAATCCGCCTTCTCACGAATCAAAGCCACATCTTCCTTGGGAATCTCACCCAACTCAGCCCATGCCTCATCAGCCAAAATCTCGACCTCAAGCCAAGCACGGTATTTATTTTCCTCTGTCCAAATTGCCGCCATCTCAGGGCGTGAATAACGTTCGATCATGTTTAAGATACCAAGGGCGACCAGAGAGCGACTGAATTTTAGGAAACCAACGACGGACGCTTGTGTCCTAGGCGGTTTATCTAAATTCCGAGCTTCCCGCCCGGGTTCAGTTCGGCAAAACTGGTGCCCATTTCCTTTCTATTTTGGTTAATTTTCTGGTGAATATAAATCTTTATAGAATGCATCATTGAATGGTTCAAATTTCTTTTTGCCATCTTTTTCTACCAAACTTCCTCTAAAATAGATTAAAACTGATTCTTTTCCAATAAGATGAGCAATATTCCTCGTGTTAGATCTTTTTTTCACCTGTTCAAGGTTAGAATATATTGGTGGATAATCAGAATCCACAAAATTTATAGCTAGTATCTCAGATTTACCTTTTTGAGACATAAATGCACTTAGCTCTGCTTCTCCAAAGAAAATTCTATTCTGATTCTCAATTAAGTGACCATCAGTAACATCTACAAAGTAGTCGTCAAGAGAAATAGTTTCACCTTCTACTTTTATATTTTTTTTCTCATTATTAATTTCTTGATTATTATAAAGTTCAACAAATGTTGCTAAAGCAGTTAATTTTTTATTTTGTGCCTGATTTTTAAATCCGCTGTTTGATGTCTGATATGTTCTCTTTTCTTTTGATTCCGACTCTTCTGAATTTTCTTTATTTGTTTTCGCATATTTTTTTGATTTAGCAACTACAATTATCCCAGTCTGAGTAATAATTGTAATTGCTTCTTCAATTTCTTTCTTTATTTTATCTGTGATATCCCTATCAGACGCGTAAGTACAACCTTCCATATGATGTTCAACTTTAGTCGATGGGTAAAAATAATATCTTTGCCCATCTTCTCCCCACTTAGTACATGAAAGTGGAATTCGGCAATCATTACATTCAAATGCATCCTTTTTCTGTAATTTACCTGTCATAGAAAAATGATGGGCTTCAACTGCGCTTAATTCTCTACTTAACTCATAACTATATGCTCGTTCAGTCATATTTAAACTCCTTAATCCCTATCTTCTGCTTCTATTCCCCCTCTCACCCTTTATACCGTTTCCTAATCGTATTAAGTTGAGCTTTAAGGTTTTGAAGTTCTTCGTTGCTTGGTTGTCCGTAAGCTAGGACGGCAACGAGGTCAATAAGATAGTCATAGTTTGTTTTCAGCAGACGTTTTTGCTTAAGACTGGCACCAACCTTGGTGTCTGTTTGCTCTTTCAAGCGAGCTTGATAGGCTTTGGTAAACTGTGTCTGCGCAGCTTTGAGGTTATCGTAATGAACGGTTAGGTTCAACGTCGCCAATGCAGTTGTTTTTTCAGGCGCAGCCATTTCCTCAAAAAAGCGTGTCAACTGAGCTGTCTCTTCCTCATAGGTCAAGCCTGTGATGTTCTTATGCTCTGATAGGACTTGCGTCAGTTGCTTGTAGGCTGTCTCGATGTCCTTGCCGTCAACATAGGCATAAGATTTCACGAAGTTGGCAAATGTTTGATAAGCTCGGTCACGTTTTTTGTCGGCTTCGTCCAAATCTTTGGCCAAATCAGAAGCCACCTTGCCTTTTTGAACAACCTGAAAATCAGTTTGTGCTGTCTGCAAGTTTGTCGCATGAGTGGTCAGTAGTAGCTCGTTCTTATGATTTTTAACATAAGTCAAGACTGCTTGCGCCGTGTCAGCAGAAAGTTGAGAGAGCTCGTCTGATTTCAAATGATCCGTTGCCAGAGTATCAATGCCATAAGTTTTTAAATTCATTTCTCATCTCCTTTTTTCATTGGGAAATCCCAAAGGTTGTCTTTTATCTATCAGATTATCTTTGGGAAGTCCCAAGAGTTCGTTTTTCTATCCGTCAGACCTGTGGGAAGTCCCAAAGGTCTGTTTTAACTTCTAATCACATCTTTTGGAGTTCCCTAAGATGTATTGATGATGATTTTATATAGTTTGAAAATCCCATTCGTCTTTTTTGACTGTTGGAAGAATTTATGGGAAGTTCCATCTCCCTAAAACTCCTCCACACTATCCGGCTCATCACTAAACACGGTCACGTGTCCCATTTTGCGGTTATGCTTTGCTTCTAGTTTACCATACATGTGGAGGTGGGCGTTAGGATTTTCTGTCACGTAGCTTTCTGCCTGCTGGACGTGTTGTCCGAGGACATTGAGCATGACGGCTGGGGCATGGAGGTGGATGCTTGGGAGTGGTGCTCCTAGCACGCCCAAGATGTGGGTGTCAAACTGTGAAAAATCGCAAGCCTCGATTGAGTAGTGCCCTGAGTTGTGGGGACGTGGGGCGATTTCATTGACGATGATGTCATCTGCTGTCGCAAACATTTCTACACAGAGGGTTCCTGAGAGCTCCAGTTTCTTGGCGATTTGCACGGCCATGCTCTTGGCTTTTTCAGCGAGCTGGTCGGAAATGCGGGCTGGCACAATGGTTTTTGAGAGGATATTGTTACGGTGGATATTTTCCTGAACTGGGAAAACCGTCACGTCCTTGCCGTTACCAGACACGATGACTGAGATTTCAAGGTCAAAGGTGACAAATTCTTCCAAGACACACTCGGCAGAGTTGGCAAGCTGGCTCGCCTCTGCCATGTCGTCTGCAGAGCGGATGACCTTTTGCCCATGACCGTCATAGCCACCTGTCGCGGTCTTGAGGACATAGGTCTTAGAGTGGTCAAGCCCCTCCAAGTCAAGACTAGAAGTCACCACCTTATAGGGAGCGACAGCCACACCAGCCTTATTTGCCAAGAAGTCTTTTTCAAAGATACGGTTTTGAGAAATGCGGAGCAAATCTGTCCCTTGCGGTAGCTGACCTGCTGACACTACGGCGTCCAAGCCGTCAGCATCGACATTCTCAAACTCATAGGTCAAAACGTCGCAACGCTCTGCCAATTGCCCCAAAGCCTCAACATCGTCATAGGCTGCCACGATGACCTCGCTGACACGTGAGGCAGGACAGTCAGCTGCAGGATCCAGCGTGATGACCTTGTGCCCCATGTAGATGGCCGCAATCGCCATCATCTGACCTAGCTGACCACCACCGATAATCCCGATTGTTTTAGATGAGTTCATTGGTTGACTCCTCTGCGATTTTACCTTGTTCCTCGTGGAAATGGGCTAGCGCTTCTGCCAATTTGCCATCCTCGATAGAGAGGATACGAAGGGCTGTCAGGGCTGCGTTGGTCGCTCCCGCTTCTCCGATAGCCATGGTTGCCACAGGCACACCGCCTGGCATCTGCACAATTGAGTAAAGAGAGTCCAAGCCTGAAAGGGCACGTGATTTGACAGGCACTCCGATAACAGGCAGGGTCGTTTTGGCTGCGACCATTCCTGGCAAGTGGGCTGCTCCACCTGCTCCTGCAATGATGATTTTGATGCCACGCTCACGCGCTTCCTCAGCGTGCTTGAACATGAGGTCTGGGGTGCGGTGGGCAGAGACGACTTTTTTCTCGTATGCCACGCCGAACTGTTCCAAGACTTCGGCTGTCTTTTGCATGGTTGCCCAGTCAGATTTTGAGCCCATGATAATTGAAATAATTGGTGTTTTCATAAGATACAAAGGGACGTTTCGGCTTGCCGAAAATTTCCGTAGAAAAATAGGAAAACTAACGACGACGCTTGCGTCTAGGCCGTTTTATCTTTTTTCCTAGGAAATGAGTCCCGTGTTCAGTTAGGGCAACTAACTAAACGTTCCTTTCTTTAATATCCTTTTTCAAGCCTGCCTTAGGCTGTGAGGTCGTCGTGAGCTTTCTTGCCTGTCTTGCTACACTTTTCTTCTCGTCTTTTCTTAAAAGCCGAGGAAAAGTTAGCAACACATCTTAGAAATCTCACTGACTAAGTTTGTAGCCCAAAGGTCTACAAACTTCCCTAACTGCCACAGCGACAGCAGGCTTGGTTTCATGGCGACCTTCGGTCGCTTGAGCTAGCGCTGTTAGTCTTTGATGGCTTTGCTTCCGATGTCGTTTCGGTAGAAGAGTCCTGTGGTGTCTTGTTTGTCGAGTTGGGCATAGATTTTGTCCTGCCCTGCTTTGACGGTATCTTCTGTGGTGACCAGCATGTAAACGCGTCCGCCGTTAGAGAGCAGTGCTTTGCCATTTTCCGCAAACTTCGCCCCTGCATAGTAGGTGATGATGTCGCCGTCAGTCTTCTCTGGAAGTGGCACGCCCTTCTCGTAATCGAGCGGATAGCCCTCAGAAGCCACAACCACACCTAGGGTCACGCCGTCCTCTTGCCATGTCAGGTAAGGCTCAACTCCCATCATGATGTCGCTGATGTTCTGTGCAAAATCTGACGTCAAGCGAGGGAGGATAATCTGCGTCTCAGGGTCACCAAAGCGTGAGTTGAACTCGATGACCTTAGGGCCATCAGCTGTCAAGATAAGCCCTGCGTAAAGCACACCCTGATACGGACGACCTTCTGCAATCATGCCCTCAAGAACAGGCTTAACAATGGTCTCAACTGCTGTATCCACCACGCTTTGAGGCAGGTGAGGAACGGGTGCGTAAGCTCCCATCCCACCAGTGTTTGGACCCTTATCGCCGTCGTAGGCACGCTTGTGGTCTTGCGCTGTCGGCATAATATAGAACTTGTCGCCGTTAGCAAAGGCAAAGAGCGAGAACTCCTCACCGTCAAGAAACTCCTCGATGACTACACGAGCCCCAGAGTCGCCGAACTTATTATCCAAAAGCATCTCATGCGCCGCCTCGACTGCCTGCTCGACTGTCTCAGCAACGACCACGCCTTTACCTAATGCCAAGCCGTCTGCCTTGACCACGATAGGAGCTCCTTGCTCTTCGATGTAGGCTTTGGCTTCTTCAAAATCTGAAAATGTGCCATAGGCTGCTGTCGGAACGCCGTATTTGACCATGATTTCCTTAGCAAAGTCTTTTGACCACTCAAGCTCCGCTGCTGCCTTGGTGGGACCAAAGGCTTCAAGCCCAGCCTTGTTAAAATCATCAACGATTCCAGCTGCCAAAGCATCGTCTGGACCGATAAATGTCCATGCAATCTCATTTTCTTTTGCAAAGTCAATCAGCCTAGAATGTTCGGAAATTCCGATATTAACCAAATCCAACCCATCAAGGGTCATGCCGTCATTACCAGGAGCAACAAAAACCTGATCCACACCTTTAGACGCCAACAACTTCTTAGCAATCGCATGCTCACGACCACCAGAACCAACAACAAGTAATTTCATCTTTCAGCTACCTCATGTTGAAAACTATAAAAAGCACCAGTCTTTTTATTTACGAATTTTACAAAACTATTATATCATATTTGTTCGGAGATACGAAGGTTATTCCAAAAATTACTACCTTATCTAGCTTGAATATTGATTGAAAAGATGATTTTAAAAACTCAGATACCCTTTTAACTAAACAACACCCCAACATTTTCAGTTGAGGTGTTTGTCATTATGATAGTAATAAGGGGAGCCTGAGTCGTAAGAGAGTTTTTATTGCTTAACGTCCGTAAAGAAGCTGGTTCTGATTGTTGACGACAAACCAGCTGGTACGGCCATTACTGTAGGTTGTTTTTGACCAACGATAGCCTGCTGTTCCTTGCAGTGGAGCACCTACACTTGTAACTTGTTTTGGATTAAAGACAAAGTAAGACCCTTTGTGCAAGACTTGGCTAGCCGTCATATTACCATTGGCATCGACTGTATCGACAAATTCTACCGGAATACCATTATCCTTCCATTCAAACCCTGTCGGCACTAGCTCATTATTTCTAACGAACCAACTTCCATTGACCTTTTGAAGATCATCGACGCGATAGATTTTTAACTGCTGAGCTCCTGTTGATGAGGCGGCGCTACTTGCTTGAGGGGCATAGCTTACCGATGCGCTCTGCGTAGCTGATTGACCCGTAAAGGTTGGTGCGTTAGCAATCATTCCCGTAGGATCAATCCGTCCAGAGTAGCCATTTTTAAAGTTAGGATTAGCTGGAAGAAACTCAAAGTGAAGGTGAGGCCCTGTCGCCATACCCGTCGCACCGACATAACCGATGATATCACCTTGCTTGACAGAGGCGCCTGTGTGGGTTGCGATGCTAGAGAGGTGGGCATAACCACTGTGGAGACCATCACCATGCTGAATCAGAATACTATTACCGGCTAGCCAAGTCATCCACGAGTGCTGAGCTCCAGCTCCTGCAAACTTGACTGTCCCATCAGCAACTGCTCGAATCGGAGTGCCCTGTGGTATCGCATAATCGACACCTCCATGCCCCGGATACCCATTGAAACCTGTCGTAATAACACCATTATCAATAGGTTTTACATAAGTTGCTGCTGAAGCTGAGACACTCATACCAACAGAAAAAACTGCCACGCCAAAGGTTGCGATCACTTTACTAAACTGTTTCTTCAAAAAAAATCCTCCGTTAAGATTATTAGAATTATGTCGTTTTGCTTATCATGTTTGTCAGTAAGGCCAACATCAAAAGGACACTGACCAAGCTTACACGCACGCTTATCAAGCACCGAAATAGCGACATCATGTAGTCGTCAACCGCCTACACTATATCTATTCGTCAAGATTTTTTCTTTTGAAAAAGAAAATCAGCAAACAAGAAAAGAGATAACCAACTATTGCTAGCTATCTCAAGAGATTTATGAGTTCAAAAGTCCAGTGGACTTTTGAAGGGGTGACCTAGAAATCAAAACGTCACCCTTTTTCAACATAAAATGAAACCACCGGCCTAGGTCAGTGGTTTCAGGAGATTATGAAAAAGATACGCCCACTGTTTGGGCTTTAGCCCATTACAGTGGCGGATACCGAACAGCGTTCGGTGAAAGTTTTAGGATGGTTATAGTCTATAACGCTTAACGATACTTCTCTTTCTGATTTTAATGTCTAAAATGTCTCACGCCTGTGAAGATCATGGTCAAGCCGTGCTTGTTAGCAGCGTCAATAGACTCTTGGTCACGGACGGAACCACCTGGCTGAATGATAGCCTTGATACCTGCGGCAGCAATTTCTTCGATATTATCCGCAAATGGGAAGAAGGCATCTGAGGCAAGGACAGCACCGTCAAGACGGTCTTTCGCTTGCTCAATGGCAATCTTAACAGAAGCCACACGGTTGGTCTGACCAGGGCCGACACCGAGGGTCATGTGGTCGTTGGTCACGATGATACCATTTGATTTGACGTACTTGATGGCTTTCCAAGCAAACTCAAGGGCAGTAGCTTCTTGTTCACTAGGCTTGCGGTCTGTCACCACTTGCCAGTCGGCTGGATTTTCAGCGACCACATCTTGGTTTTGCACCAAAAGTCCGCCAACAACGCCTGTGTACTCTGGCTCAACCTCGCTGGCTGCCTGAGCGTCAAATGGCAACTCAAGAATACGCAAGTTTTTCTTTTTATTGGTCAAAATAGCTAGCGCTTCTTCTGAGTAACTTGGTGCAATGATGATTTCAAGGAAGACTGGGTGCATCTTCTCAGCTGTCGCAGCATCAACCTCACGGTTAAGTACCACGATGCCACCGAAAATAGACACTGAATCAGCCTCGTAAGCGTAATCCCAAGCTGTCTCAATATCGTCAGCCTGTCCGATACCACATGGGTTCATGTGTTTGAGGGCAACAACGGTTGGACGGTCCTTGAAATCACGGATGATACGGATAGCCGCATCAGCATCACGGATATTGTTGAAGGACAATTCTTTACCGTTAAGTTGTTTAGCTGAGGCAATTGAGTAGTCCGTTGGGATAGCTTTTTGGTAGAAATCCGCATCTTGTTGTGGATTCTCACCATAACGCATAGCCTGTTTGAGGTCGTAAGTGATGGTTAATTTTTCAGGCTTCGCCTCTCCGACTTGGGCTGTGAAGTACTCAGCAATCAAAGCGTCGTAGGCAGCTGTGTGACGGAAGACCTTAGCCGCCAAGCGTTGACGGGTTTCATAGGTCGTCTGACCAGCGTCAGCCAATTCTCCCAAAACGACGGCATAATCCGCTGGGTCAACCACAACGGTCACGCTAGCGTGGTTTTTAGCTGCCGAACGAAGCATTGAAGGACCACCGATGTCGATATTTTCCACCGCCAAATCGTAGGTCACGTCTGGACGACGAATAGTCTCTTTAAATGGGTAAAGGTTAACCACGACAAGGTCGATGAGTTCGATATGGTTATCCTTAGCCGCCTGCAAGTGGCTTTCAGCGTCACGACGAGCCAAAAGTCCACCATGGATATTTGGGTGGAGGGTCTTGACACGACCGTCCATCATTTCTGGGAAACCAGTCACATCGTCGATGGCAATGGTCTCAACACCAGCCTCATCGAGGGCAACCTTAGTTCCACCTGTTGAGATAATATCCCAACCTAAGCTTTTCAATTCTTTTGCAAAGTCCACAATCCCTGACTTGTCAGAAACTGAGATTAAAGCACGTTTAGTCATGTTATTCCTTTCTTACTGCTAGTTCACACTACATGATAACAAATTTTAGTCAATTTCATATAGCAAATAATGATTATAAGTTATAATGTTCTTGAGATAATTTTGATCTTCCTGAGATAAATCAAATTCTGGAAAAAGTGCTACAAGCCTACATAGATAGAGATAATTAGGACTTTTACGATAGGAAAAATTAGCTCCACCAAATCATCCTTGACAGAAATCAAAGGCAAGTTTTAAATATTGACTCTTCGTTAACTGAATAATTGATTCTAACTCTGCTATCTGATTTTTGTCCGTATTTTCTATCATGGCTCTCATTGTATTTACCAAGACAAAAAGCCAGTCTTTAGGAGCTTTCAATTGCTTAGGCCGATGATTTAGTTCCTCTCTCAAAGAAATATAGTGTTGTGTTGATCAATAATCATTTTTCCTCTCCACCAATGATATATCTAATATAGATTAGATTCTGAAATTACTCGAACCTTTTTATCAATTTATCCTGATGCGATTGCATAATTTCTTCTAGTGAAATCTGATACTTATCTGCCAAAATCATGATATTATCAAGCACGTCACCTAGTTCTTCCTTGATATTTTCCAATTTTTCAACCTTAGTCTCCTCCTCTTCATCAGGACGGTCTCGACCTATTTCAATCTTACGAACAGCTTGAGCAAGTTCACCAACCTCTTCTGCTAAAAAATTACAACGGATAAATGAATTATAGTCATACCAGCCACGTTTTTTATAGAAGTCACTTACCCAATCTTGATAGTCTTTTAGTTTCATTTCTTCTCGTCCACCCCCAATTGTCTCAACACCCTCGGATATAACTTATATTCCGCCTCGTGTATACGAGCTTCAAAACTTTCTAGGCTATCGTCTGGTAAACGTGGCACGCGCACCTGCTGGATAACCTTACCTGTATCCACGCCACTGTCAACCCAGTGAATGGTCACGCCAGACTGGTCAACACCAGCCTCCCAAGCATCTTCGATACCGTGAGCCCCTGGAAATTCAGGCAAGTAAGCTGGGTGAATATTGATGATACGACCTTCGTAGGCAGACAGTAAGGTCTCTCCAACGATTTTCATGTAGCCCGCCAAACAAACCAAGTCAATCTCGTGTTGATTGAGTAAATCAACAATGGCTTGCTCGTAAGCCACCTTGTTATCAAACTCCTTGAGTTCAAAAGCGAAGCCTGGAATAGACAGGTTTTGAGCACGTTCAAGGACATAAGCATCTCGATGGTCTGAAAAGACAAATTCTACTGGAAATTGCTCTGCAATCACTTGAAAGTTTGAGCCGTTACCAGAAGCAAAAACTGCGATTTTCATATTCGATACAAAGGGACATTCGTTGAAAATAGGAAATTGTCTAAGCGTATCTTGCACGCTAGACAATTTATCCTATTTGCTATGAAATGAGTCCCTTGTTCAGCTCGACTTGCAAACTGAACTTCCTTTCTTCATTTTTCAATATTCCCTATTGATTGGGAATTATTACTTAATCACCACACTAGCGTCAGCTTTTTTCACGATACGACCAATTTCATAAACAGGTTCGTCCAAAAGCTCTTTGATACGGTCAACCTTTTCTGGGCTAACAGCCAACATAAGACCGACACCCATGTTGAAGATTTCAAACATTTCTTCGTGTTTAATCTCACCGTATTTTTCAAGAGCCTTGAAGATAGGGAGAACTGGTACCTTGTCTTCCTCGATTTCAGCTGCCAAATCGTCCGCAAACATACGAGGAACATTCTCGATGAAACCACCACCTGTGATGTGGGCGATACCGTTAACCAACTCTTCTTTGATCAATGGCAGAGCTGCTTTGACATAGATACGAGTAGGCTCAAGAAGGACATCTTTAAGCTTTTTGCCCTCAAGCTCTGGCAAGACTTCCTCACCAGTGTAGTCCGCAAAGACACGACGCACCAATGAATAACCGTTTGAGTGGATACCACTTGACGCAAGACCAAGAAGAACATCTCCTTCTTTGACTTTTGAGCCATCGATGATTTGTGATTTTTCAGCCACACCGACCGCAAAACCTGCAAGGTCATAATCATCTTCGCCATACATACCAGGCATTTCAGCCGTTTCTCCACCGATAAGAGCTGCACCTGCTTGGACACAGCCTTCAGCAACACCTGCAACGACTTGTTCTAGTTTAGCTGGTTCATTTTTCCCAGTCGCTACGTAGTCAAGGAAGTAGAGGGGTTCTGCACCTGCTGCGATGATGTCATTGACACACATGGCAACGCAGTCTTGACCGATGGTATCGTGTTTGTCGTACTTAATAGCCAGCATGAGTTTTGTTCCCACACCGTCTGTCCCTGAAATCAAGACAGGCTCTTTGACACCTGTTTGTGACAAGTCAAACATACCACCAAAGCCACCTAGAGCTCCCATAACACCTGCACGTTCTGTACGAGCAACGTGTTTTTTGATACGTTCAACAACTTCGTAGCCAGCCTCGACATCGACACCAGACTGAGCGTAAGCATTTTTTGACATAATATTTTTCCTTTTCTACTTCTAACAAATCGGCAAAGCCATTACTTATTTCACTTGATCAATGTAAAAGCTAGTCTTTTCTTCCAAACTCTTAATGTAAGGCTCTTCATAATCATAAAGTGGCGTTGGGTATTCCCCATCAAAGTAAGCCACACAAAGTCCACCATTTGGAGCATCAGTTTCAAGACCGATAGAGTCAATCAAGCCTTCAAGCGATAGATAAGTCAGACTATCTGCACCGATAATCTCGCAAACTTCATCTGCTGTGTGATTGGCTGAGATCAACTCACGGCGTGTCTGAATATCAATACCATAGAAACATGGATACTTGAGCTCTGGACTACCGATTGCCACATGGACTTCCTTGGCACCCGCCTCGCGCAGCAATTGCACGATACGGCGAGAAGTCGTTCCACGCACGATGGAATCATCAATCATAACCACACGCTTATCCTTAACAACACTTGATACCGCAGACAATTTCATACGGACACCTTGCTCACGTAGTTCTTGTGTTGGCTGGATGAAGGTACGTTGTGTGTACTGATTTTTGACCAGACCCATCTCGTTTGGCAAACCTGATTCCTCGGCAAAGCCCATAGCTGCGCTGAGTGATGAGTTAGGTACGCCGACAACAATATCTGCTTCGTGTTTGAATTCTTGTGCTAGACGACGCCCCATATTCTTACGAGCCGTGTGAACATTGACACCAGCAATGTCAGAGTCAGGACGAGCAAAGTAAACATATTCCATTGAACAGATAGCCAACTGCGTTTCTGTTGTGTAGCTATCGTATTGGATACCATTGTCATCAATGATGATAATTTCACCCGGATTGACATCACGTACCCACTCCGCACCAACAACTTCAAAGGCACAAGTTTCACTAGAAACGACCCAAGCGCCGTTTTTCATACGACCGATTGAAAGAGGACGGAAACCATTTGGATCAAGTGCCGCAATGAGCTTATCTTCAATCATCAAGAGATAAGCAAAACCACCCTTGACCGTATTAAGAGCTTCTTTGACCTTGCCAATAAACTCAGGATTGTGACTACGACGGATCAAGTGCATGAGGATTTCAGTATCTGATGAAGCATTAAAGATAGCTCCTTGTCCTTCCAATTCTCGACGTAGAGAAATAGCGTTGGTCAAGTTACCATTATGTGCCAAACCAAACTGCCCATCATGAAACTTGTAAAGGAAGGGCTGAATATTGCGAATATCAGCTGCACCTGCAGTCGCATAACGCACATGACCGATAGCTGCTGTTCCTGTCAATTTATCCAAATCAGCAGGATTTTTGAAAACTTCTGAAAGAAGTCCTTTTTCACGGTGACCATTGAGCTTACCCTTATCGTTTGACACGATACCTGCTCCTTCTTGACCACGGTGTTGAAGACTGTGAAGTCCAAAGTAGGTCACTTGGGCCGCTTGAGGATGACCCCAGATGCCAAAGACACCACATTCTTCATTGAGAGATTTTACTTCGTATGTCATTTTTACCTCGATACAAAGGGCACCAAACAAGCAAAGCGAAAGGAGCGAAGTTAACAAAGAGCATTGACTCTAGGAAAACTAGCTTTTTCGCATATCTTGTCGCCCGTGTTCACTATCGCTCAAAAGCTGAGCGAGTTTCTTTCTCCCCTAACCTTTTTATTTTCTAGGTGAGGGCTAAAAAGGTTGGCTGAACCTTTTTACTTTCCTGTAAAGTAAGCAACTGCACTTTCAAACAGATGTTGGTCTTTATTTCCTGGAATATTTTGGAAAAGACCATCTTCCCAACGTTCTGAGTGTCCCATCTTACCAATGATTTGACCGTTTTTGCTAGTGATTCCTTCAATAGCATTGACAGATCCATTTGGATTGTACTTGCTGTCCATAGATGGATTACCATCAAAGTCCACGTATTGGCTCCAGATTTGACCGTTGTCACGAAGCTCTGCAAATTCTTCAGCTGTCACGACAAATTTACCTTCACCGTGTGAGACTGGAATAGCGTGAACATCACCGACTTGTACACCTGCCAACCATGGTGAGTTGGTGTTAGCGATACGTGTTTCAACCATTTTGGCGACGTGTTGGTTGGCATCATTGTAGAAGAGGGTTGGGCTTGTCTCAGTCGCATCCTCAAAGTTTCCGTATGGCAGAAGTCCTGATTTGACAAGGGCTTGGAAACCATTACAAATACCGATGATAAGCCCTCCGTTGTCGATGAAGCTGTCAATAGCAGAGCGAACTTTCTCATTGAGCAAGATATTGACGATGAACTTGGCTGAACCATCTGGCTCATCCGCCGCTGAGAAACCACCTGCAAAGAAGATGATGTTGGCTTTTTGGATATTAGCCACCATTGTCTCAACAGAGTTGGCAATCGCTTCTTCATTCAAGGTCACAAATGGTACTAGGTTAACTTTTGCACCAGCTTGTTCAAAGGCCTTAGCTGAGTCATATTCTGAGTTGGTACCAGGGAAGACTGGGATGTAAACCAAAGGCTCTGCAATCGTTTCTTTAGCTGTGATGACAGCATCTGATACCACTGCTGGAACCTCTTCAAGCACTGAAGATTGTTCAAACTCAGTAGGATAAACTTCTTCCAATTTACCCTCAAAGGCTGAAAGGAGTTTTGTTCCTGAAAGCTCAGTGCCGTTGACTGTCACTGTAAAGTCAGCCTCTGTTTGACCGATTTTCACAGCGTCAGCGATATCTTCAGTAGAGGTGAAGATGAAGCCACCAAGTTGTGCCGTCAAGCTGTTGTCAAGCTCTGCGATTTCCACAGAAGCACCGATACGGTTACCAAAACTCATGAGAGCAAGGCTTTCGATAACACCACCGTATTTGACCGCTGAGGCAGCTGTTACGGTATGTTTCGCCTGAATCGTAGCAAACTTAGCGAAGTTTCCTTTAATCAAGTCAAAGTCGATATTTTCAGAGATGGCTTGACCTGGAATATAGTAGATATTCTGACCAGCAGCTTTGAACTCTGGTGACAAGACCTTACGGTTATCAGCAGTTGTCACACCAAAGGCAACCAAGGTTGGCGGTACTGTCAATTCTTCAAAAGTACCAGACATAGAGTCCTTACCACCGATTGATGGCAAACCAAGTTGGATTTGTGCTTCAATCGACCCCAGAAGGGCTGAAACAGGTTGACCAAAACGCTCTGCCTGTTTGTCCATGCGCTCGAAGTATTCTTGATAAGAGAAACGTGCTTTAGACCAGTTGGCACCAGCAGCAACCAAGCGAGCTGTCGCTTCGATGACAGCGTAAGCCGCACCGTGGTATGGAGACCATTCAGCGATATAAGGGTTGAAACCTTGTGCCATAACTGAGGCTGTTGTTGTCACACCGTGTTGAACTGGCAATTTCTGAACAGAAGCTTCTGTTGGTGTGATTTGGTAACGTCCACCGAGTGGGTGGTTGACTGTTGAACGACCAACTGAAGAATCAAAAATAGTTTGAAGACCTTTTTGGCTAGCATGGTTGAGGTCTGACAAGACTTTTACAGTATCAGCTTCAAGGGTCTCTGCCGATGTTGTACGAACCTCTGGCAATTCAACTGCCTTATCGACAACTTTAGCATCAACCACCACGCGCACACCGTTGGTATCAAGGAAGCGACGTTCCAAGTCAACGATTGTTTCACCATTCCAAGTCATGACAAGGTTTGGTTTTTCAGTCACCGTTGCCACAACAACGGCATCAATATTTTCCTTATGGCAGGCTGCGATGAAAGCATCAACGTCGCTTGGACGAACGACAACAGACATACGTTCTTGCGACTCTGAGATAGCAATTTCAGTTCCATTAAGACCTTGGTATTTGAGTGGCACTTTATCCAAGTCAATTTCAAGACCGTCAGCCAATTCACCGATAGCCACACAGACACCACCAGCACCAAAGTCATTTGATTTCTTAATGAGACGTGTCACATCGCCATTGCGGAAAAGACGTTGGATTTTACGTTCTTCAATGGCATTCCCTTTTTGAACTTCTGCACCAGCAGTTTCTACAGACTCAACAGTTTGCACTTTAGATGATCCTGTCGCACCACCGACTCCGTCACGACCCGTCTTACCACCGAGCAAGATAACCACATCACCCGCCTCTGGTTTTTCACGGACAACGTTTTCTTTAGGGGCAGCACCGACAACAGCACCAAGCTCCATACGTTTTGCCACAAAGCCTGGGTGGAAATACTCACGCACATAAGTTGTCGCAAGCCCGATTTGGTTACCGTATGATGAGTAGCCGTGCGCTGCTGTTTTAGAAATCACTTGTTGTGGCAATTTACCTGTACGTGTTTCAGCGATAGGCGTCGTAATGTCACCAGCACCTGAGATACGCATAGCTTGGTACACGTAAGAACGACCTGACAATGGGTCACGAATAGCTCCACCAATACATGTTGCAGCCCCACCAAATGGCTCGATTTCTGTCGGGTGATTGTGAGTTTCATTTTTGAACATCAAAAGCCAAGGTTCTTTGACACCATCAACGTCAACTTCAATTTCAACAGAGCAGGCATTGATTTCATCAGAAACTTCCATGTCATCCAAACGACCGTTGGCACGCTCATAACGACCAAAGATAGTCGCCATATCCATCAAGGTCTGTGGTTTTTCAGTACGCCCCAACTCATCACGCATAGCGATGTATTTGTCATAAGTTGCCTGCAATTGATTTTGGAATTTAGAGGCTGAAAAATCAATGTTCTTCAATTCTGTCTCAAAGGTTGTGTGACGGCAGTGATCTGACCAGTAAGTATCCAGAACTTTCAATTCTGTCTCAGTTGGCACACGACCAATTGATTTGAAGTAATCTTGGATAAACACAAGGTCATCAACTTCCATAGCTAAACCTTGCTCAGCCTTGTAAGTGGCAAAATCTTCTGCAGTGTAGGTTGCAAAGAAATCAAGTGTTGGAATCGTCTTGTCTGATGCTGAAAAAGCCTGTGGTTGGATAGCTACCGTGACATCTTTGAAGCGTGAATCAACAGGGTTCAAGAGGTAGTTTTTCACGGCATCAAGCTCATCAGCTGAAATGTCTTTGTTCACCAAGTAAAGCTGTGCAGTGTTGACGGTCACACGACTGTCGCTACCAAGCAAAAGAAGAGCTTCTTGCGAGCTAGCAGCACGTTGGTCAAACTGACCAGGAAGTGCCTCAATAGCAAAGAAAGCATAATTTTCAAGCTCTGCACTAACCTCAGCCTCTGTCAACAGACGGTCTGTCACCTGCTCAGAAAAAATATGTTTTGCCGCACGCGCAAACAAGTCCTCAGCCAAGTTAAACACATCATAAACCTGTACAATACGCAAATCTTTCAATGATGTTAACTGTAAATTATGCGTCAACTCTTTTACTAGACTAACTGATTTAATTCCAAAGTCAGCCTTTTTTTCAACAAAAATACGTTTATTCATTTATAAATCCTTTATCTATAAAGTGTGTTTTCTTTTGATATTCTTCTTAATCAAATCATTCCCATTGTTTGATTTTTCTAGTATGCTTTGTTGCTTTTCTTATGTAGTGTGGGGCGGAAGCGACCAACTTCGTCGTTCCATTCCTTTTTAGCGAGCCTAAAGTCTCGCTAACCCCTCGTGCTAGAACTTTCAGTTTTAGCACTTCCACTACGGCGAAAAGCCACGGAAAGGGCTCGCTTTGCTCGCCTATAGCTGTCGCAATCTTCGTTTGCCTTTCCACTACCTCAAACAGTCCGATGAACTTTCGGCAAGTCTGAATTTTTGGTTGCCGACCTAAAACAATCCAGTGGATTGTTTTACCCCCACCACTTAAGGAGACTATCAAAAGCAAAAAATTCAACAATGGAAATAATTCTTAATCAAGTGCTTTTAATTTTTCAAGTACAACTTGATAGACATCTGTCAAGCTACCAAGATCTCTACGGAAAACATCCTTGTCCATATGATTACCGTCAGCATCCCAGAGACGGCAGTTATCAGGTGAGAACTCATCAGCCAAGATAATCTTGCCATCCTTGTCAAATCCAAACTCCAACTTGAAGTCGATCAACTTAAGCCCAATCTGAGCAAACCAATCTTTCAAGAGTTCATTGATACGACGAGTCTCTTCTTTCAGATAAGCAATCTCCTCATCATTGGCAATATCTAAGAACTTCACATGCTCATCATTGATGAAAGGATCGTCCAAGTCATCGTTTTTGTAGTAAAATTCCACGATTGGAGTTTCAAGCACGCGCCCTTCTTCCACTCCAAAGCGTTTTGAAAATGAACCTGCTGTCACATTTCGCAAAACCACCTCAAGTGGAATAATGTCAACTTTTTTATTCAATTGTTCGGTTTCTGAGATTTGCTCGATAAAGTGCGTTGCCACACCTGCCGCGTTCAATTTCTCAAAAATAAGAGACGAAATCTGATTATTAAGCACACCTTTGCCCTCGATAGTCTCCTTACGAGCTCCGTTTAGCATGGTTGCCTGGTCCTTGTAGACCGACTTAATCACATTTTCGTCTTCTGTACTATAGATATCTTTTGCTTTTCCCTGATAAATAAGTTGATTGCTCATCGTATTGTTCGCCTTTCGTCTTTGTTCTTTTTCATTATAACATAGCAAAGCTTCAAAATAAACAATAAACAGACTTTTAAATTAAATAAAAATAAAATCATTCGGAATTTACTCAAAACTAGATTGATAATTCAAACAAAAAAGCCGATCTGGATCTATCTCCAAATCAGCTTCTATTTTCTTAGTTGACACGCTGAACAACATAATCCAGCATATCTCCCATATTTTTCATATGATCAATAGCTTGATCCGTAATCTCAATACCAAATTCATCCTCAACACTGATAACAAACTCCATCAATTCGATAGAATCTGCTCCCAAATCATCTTGAAGGCTTGTTTCTGGTGTGATTTCCAAATCCTCACGGTGCATCTGGACCTTGATGAGTTCTGAAATTCTCTCAAAAATGGCCTCTCTAGTCATTCGTCTCCTCCTTTGAAAACTCCCCAACCAACTGATTAACAACATCAGTCTCTAGCATGGTACGTACTTGCTTAATAGTATAAAAAATTGCTCTAGCATCACTTGAACCATGTGATTTGACAACAGGTGCCTTCAATCCAAACAAGACTGCACCACCAGCTGACGAATAATCCAGCGAATCACGTAAACTACGCAAGCTATCCTTCATGAAGAGATAACCAAGTTTTGATTTTAATCCACCATTTTCAATAGCTGATTTCAGTTGTCCCATAATACCTAGCGCTGTACCCTCAATAGTCTTAAGGACAGCATTACCAGTAAAACCATCCGCGACAACAACATCCGCAACCTTATTCATCAATTCACGCGCTTCGACATTTCCAATAAAGTTGATAGCTTTTTCTTGAGATAGCAATTCAAAAGTTTCCTTACGCAAAGGATCCCCTTTGGTAGACTCTGTGCCATTATTAAGCAAGCCTACACGAGGTTTATCAATGCCACGAACATTTTTAGCGTAAAAAGAACCTAAAATAGCATATTGATGCAAATGTGCAGGAGTATTTTCAGCATTAGCTCCCAAGTCCATCATATCAAAACCTTGACCATCTGCAGTAGGTAGAGTAGACATCAGACCAGGACGATCCACTCCTTTGATACGGCCAACAACGAATAACCCTGCTGCCAAAAGAGCTCCTGTGTTCCCTGCTGAGATAACAGCATCCGCTTCACCAGCCTTGACTGCTTGTGCCCCTAAAACCATTGACGCTTTTTTCTTGCGACGAATAGCTTTCGCCGGTTCATCATCAGAATCAATCTTCTCATCAGTGTGAATAATCGATACACGCTCAGTAGCTGTCAGATACTGACGGATCTTTGTTTCATCACCGTAAAGCTGAATCTCAATATCTGAAAACTCTTCGAGAGCACGATTAACCCCTTCTACAATAGCCTGAGGAGCATTATCTCCACCCATAGCATCTACTGCAATTTTTTTCATTTATTACTGTCTCCTTTTGAAATAGCAAAGCTATCTCTTTTAGATAATTATTACTATTATAACATATTTTTAATGACTTTTCATAAGCAAATCATGGGACAAGACTACTTACGATTTCATAATATCGCCCCATTTTCCCAAGTCATCAATAAACTTCTTACTCTTGAGATTGATACCGACATAATCATCATAGAGAGCATCTAAAAACTGCCTCAAGTCTTTCTTCAAATTATCATTGACAGAGATAGATTGAAGCTCATCAAAGTTAAGAGACTGAAAACGATCTAAGAGGTAGGGAATATTAGGATTTAAAAAGCTGCGCTTTTCATCTTGATGGTAGTGTTCTGGACATAGTAAACCCGAGTATTTAAACGAAAAATCAAAAGGTAATCCCGTCCTATGGCAAAACACACATTCATGAAAATTGAGTTGTACTCCAAAGCGCTCCAATATCTGTATTTCAAAAATGTTAGTCAGTATGGCATAATCAAGCCCTTGATCCATTAACTCTAGAGTCTTGATCAAAAAAGCAAACAAGTGGGGATCGTATTGATTGTCATCAATAGCAGCATCCGCTAAAGATACCACGTAAGTTGCATACGATAACGTAAAAATATCATCATTGATTTGCTTAAAAACAGCTACATCTCGATAATCATCAATATAAGATAGACCCGAATCATTTAATTTCAGAATAAACTCTGCTACAGTTAAAGGTTGAATCACAGAAGCAAGCTTAGACTGACTAGCATGTTTCACGAAAAACATTCGCTTACCAGACGTCTCTGTGAATAACTTGACCAACTTATCATTCTCACGAAAATTACGATTATAAAGAACTAAACCTTTAGAAATCTTAGTTTGCATATTGGCTCATGAATTCTTCCAAACGTTTCATCGCCTCTTTAATCACTTCCATGCTCGCTGCATATGAAATACGCAAGTAACCTTCTCCATACTGACCAAAGGCAACCCCTGGAATCAAAGCGACAGCTTTTTCATGTGCAAAATCCTGCAAGAACTTGAATGAATCTTGCCCCTCAGCTACTGGAATTTTCGCAAAAATGTAAAAAGCTCCACTTGGCTTGATAATCTTGAAGTTCATCGCTTCCATCTTCTCGATAATATAGTCACGACGTTTGATATATTCTTCTTTCATCGGAAGAGCGTCATCCTTACCAACGGTCAAAGCCTCAATAGCAGCATGCTGAGCATTAGTTGTCGCTGCTGTCACAAGATACTGGTGACTCTTAATCAATTGAGCCGTTAAAACGGCTGGAGCAAAAATAAGCCCAATACGCCAGCCCGTCATGGCATGAGATTTAGAAAGTCCATTGATAACAATAGCCTGTTCTGGCAAGTACTCCCCAATAGAGACATGTGACTCTTCTGTATAAGTCAACTCTGAGTAAACTTCATCAGATACTACAAAAACATCATATTTTCGAAGAACAGCCGCAAAAGCTTTGATTTGCTCACGAGAGTAAGTCACACCAGTTGGGTTAGTCGGATAGTTGAGAAGAACAGCTTTCAACTTATCACCTTGTTCAATAATCGCTTTTTCTAGCATTTCAGGTGTCAAAATAAAGTCATTGTCTGTCGTATCAATCTCGACGATATCAGCACCGACCAAGTTAACAATTGGCTCATAGCCAGGGTAAGCAGGTGCAGGCAAAAGCACCGTATCACCCGGCTCTAAAATAGCTGTCAGTGTTGCTGAAAGAGCCTCCGTCGCCCCAATAGTCACCAAAACTTCATTTTCTGGATTATAGTTTAAGTTATATTTTTCCTTGACAAAAGCTGACGCCGCTTCTCGAAGAGCAGGTAAACCAGCCATCCCTGTATAGTAACTTTGATTAGCATCAATAGCAGCCTTAGCAGCTTCTTTGACATGACCAGGTGTTGTAAAATCTGGCTCACCTAAAGTCAAACGCAAGATACCTGGAATTGATGAAATTGATTGATCAAATTGACGAATTAAAGAAACCTCAATGCGATCTAAATTTTTATTAAAACGTTTTGTTAAATCCATAAGTCACCTCAAAAATATAGTTACTACCATTATACAAAAAATTCTGACAATAATCTCCCTAAAACCCTCAATCTGTACTGTAACAGTTGTGGACTAATCTTGAAATCCCAACTTATCCACAAGTGGATAAGTCGGAATTATCACATCTCATTTGATACTTTACCTATAAAAAAAGTTGAGGTCAAAGACCCCAACTTTAGGTTTACTTATTTAGATTTTCCAAGTTCAAACAATGGAGAAAGTGGACGTTTTTCATGGATACGGATAATAGCTTCCGCAATCAATTCAGCAATTGAAATCTGTTCAATCTTATCAATCAAACGCTCTTCTGGTAGATAAATAGTATCTAAAACTACCAATTTTTTAATCGCTGATTTTTCAATATTATCTAGTGCAGGACCAGATAACACAGGGTGAGTACATGATGCATAAACAGACGTTGCACCTGCCTCTGCAAGAGCATCTGCCGCATGACAGATTGTCCCAGCTGTATCAATCATATCATCAATCAAAATACATGTCTTACCAGCAACATCACCAATAATATTCATTACTTCACTGGTATTCATCTTATCAACACTACGACGCTTATCAATGATAGCAATCGGTGTTTTCAAAAATTCTGCCAATTTACGAGCTCGTGTCACACCTCCGTGGTCTGGACTGACAACAACAACATCGTCTCCAGTCAAGCCAGCACGATCAAAATAATCAGCAATCAGTGGAGCACCCATTAAGTGATCAACTGGAATATCAAAGAAGCCTTGAATTTGTGAGGCATGAAGATCAACTGTCAATAATCGATTAACCCCAGCCACCTCTAACATATTAGCAACCAATTTTGATGTAATTGGTTCACGAGATCGTGCCTTACGATCCTGACGTGCATAACCGTAGTATGGCATCACAACACTAATTGATTCTGCACTCGCACGCTTGAGTGCATCAACCATGATCAATATTTCCATCAAATTATCATTAACAGGTGAACTTGTTGATTGTAGGATGAAAACGTGCTGACCACGAATAGACTCCTCAATATTAACCTGAATCTCACCATCTGAAAATTGACGAACTGTTGATTTTCCAAGTGCTAGCCCCATAGTAGAAGCTACTTTTTCTGCCAATTCCTTGTTTGAAGATAATGCAAACAATTTTAAATCAGAATAAGACATGATTTCCTCCAAAGTTTTAATCCTCTACTATTTTAACCCTTTTAAGTCAATATTTCAATTAAAATTAGATAACATTTAAAAAGAGACAAGTTCCCTTGTCTCTCTCTTTTTATGGATAAATATAGTAAACAGTACCGCCACCCCAAGTTGCATCAGTAGGGTTAAATGTACCACGATAGTTACCGATTGAACGGTTTCCTGCGTAGTTAGATTCCATTACCTGGATTGCAGTTGAGCTAGTTACAGAAGTTACCACAGCAACGTGACCATAGCCACCACCGTCACCAGGCCATACAGCTACTGCACCAACTACTGGTGTTGAACCAACTGAATAACCTGCTGCTTGTGCACTAGCGATCCAATCCTTCGCATTACCCCAGTTATTACCTACCCAAGGAGCTAATGACTTAGCACCCCAAGTACATTCACCAACAGGATAAGTGTTAGCAGAATTCGAAACTGACTTAACAGCAGATGTAGATGTAGTTGCTGCAGTTGTTGTAGCTGTTGTTTCTACAGTTGCTGTTGAAGCTGCAGTTGACGTAGCAGTCGAAGTAGATACAGGTGCCTCAGCTACTGTCTCCTCAACAACAGATGCTGTTGAAGTAGCTTCTTGTGCTACTGTTGGAGCTTCAGAAGCTTCTGATGTAGTCGCTACTGAAGTTTGACTAGCTACCGCTACCTCTGACGTCGCTACTGCTACTGTTGCCGCTTCTGATGTTGCTGCAGCTTGGCTAGCTACCGCTGCCTCTGAAGCCAATTGAGAAGCTACTGCTGCGGCAGAAGCTGCCGCTTCTGATTGTGCTTGAGACTCAGATGCTGCTACACTTGCCGCAACTGATTCTGAAGCTGCTACGCTTGCCGCAACTGACTCTGCAGTTGATTTAGCAGAAACCAACGAAGCCTTCTCATCTTGTGCTGTTGCAAGTTCTGCTTGTAGGCTCAATTGAGTTGCTTCAAGCTCTGCTTTTTGAGTTGCAAGCGAAGCTTGATTTGCCGCAATTGCTTCTTGGTTTGCTGCAATTGTATTAATTGCTTCTTGGTTTGCTGATTGTTTTTCAGCTAATGTATTTTTATCTGCTTCTTGCTCAGCTAACATATTGCTACTTGCAGAAACAACTTCACGAATCGCTACAATACGACTAATAGCCTCTGAAACAGACTTAGAGTTAATAATAGTAGTGATATAACTTGTTGCTGAATGTGATTTCTGAGCACTACGAGCTTGCTTTTTCAAAGATTCATTACGAGCAACAATCTTTTCTGAAAGAGCTTGAATCTCTGCTGACAAGGCTGCTGATTCAGCCTCAAGTTCTGCGTTCTGAGCTTCAAGTTTATCTTGTTCAGATTGAAGAGAGTTAACTTGTGATTGAATTGATGTTACTTGCTCTTGTGTAGTAGCTTGTTGGTTGTTAATATTTGAAATAACGCTATCAGTTGCTGCAATCTGACTATCATAGTCATCTGCATTTACTGTTGTGGCAGCAGCCCCAAGTGTTACCCCACTAACAAGAACTGCTGATAAAATTCTTTTTTTCATTATAATTATCTACTCCTTTTTCGATAAGACACCTAATATTTTACCAAAAAAACACGCAACTAATGTTACGCGAATATTACATTTATATTTTATAAAATGTCTACTTTTTAAAGGATTTTGGTAGCACATGTAAGCATAAAAGAAGTATAGCATTCAAAAGTAGAGAAGGTGCCAAACTATAGGTTACAAAAGTAAATAACGACAAATTAGATAAACCAAACACGCTAGCTAGCAAATATCCAATAAAATCGAAGAAGAAGCAACCTAGAAAGAAAGTCAATCCAAAATAATAAAAATTCTGTAATAACACTTTTTTTATTAAATGTAAAAAGGTTAATAAAGATAACAGTGATAAAAGATAAATACCAATAAAGTTGAAATAATAAAGATCTGCAATGCAATAAACAACAATAAAGACGCTAATATCAATGGTTAATTTATTATCTTTACGGAATAAAATCAAAAGGTAGTAAAGAAGAAAATGACTTATAAAAATGAAATCACGATTAAAAAGATTTGATAGAAATTGTCCAAATTGAGCGTCTAAAAATAGTAAAAAAATACTACAAAGCAGTACTATTGAATATTCTTTGATATACTTCACTCTAATCACCAACTATAGTTACATACGAAAAATTATCAAAATTAACTTCACTTGATACATAAACTTTTGATTTTAAATGATCTGATGAAGAAACTACCTTAGATACAGAACCCAAAGAGATACCAGATACTGTAGATCCATCCAACCCACTCGTCACAACATTATCCCCAACATTAATGGGATTGGCACTGTTCAATTGACTAATGATAAAAGTATGAGTCTCCATATCAAACCCTTCTAAAATACCATAAATCTCACCAGATGTAGAAGAAATCTTCATTGAAATATTAGCCTCTTTAGAAGAATTTGTTAAAAGAGCTACTGAGCTAGACTTCTCTGACACCTTATCAATATAACCAATCAATCCACTAGAATTTAAAACAAGCATCCCAGTTTTAATTGAATCTTTACTTCCTTTATCAAGCAATACTTTATCCATCCAAGAAACCGGAGAACGAGAAACAACATTAGCGGTAATATTATTCTTCATAGAGAGTGATGAAGATAAATTCAAAATTCCTTCCAATTCCTGAACTCGTTTTTCAAGATCAGAAGACTCAATAGAAGTAGATTTTAAATCTGTATTTTCTTTTTTCAATTCTTTATTTTCTGCATAGGTCGAAAATAAAGAGGAAATATTTTCATTCAAATTCAATAAAAAAGAAAAAGGCTGTGAGACTGCCGAATCAACTCGACTAAACACACTGACAACTGGCGAAGATAGTTTGGTAAAAACACCGCTACTGTTCACCAAAATAATAAAGACTAATAAAAAAACAGCTACTGCTGACATAAAGAGAACAATTGCTCTAGAAAATAAATTTCTCCGCATTAGAAATAATCCTCACTATAAAATAAAAGGCGAGATATCAAAGATAATCTCGCTTAAAACGACGGAGAATAAGGGATTCGAACCCTTGCGCCAGTTACCCGACCTAACGATTTAGCAAACCGTCCTCTTCAGCCTCTTGAGTAATTCTCCAACCTATGATGGGCACGAGTGGACTCGAACCACCGACCTCACGCTTATCAGGCGTGCGCTCTAACCACCTGAGCTACGCGCCCAAGCTTAATGCTTGGTATCATATTTAAAATATGAAGCGGGTGACGAGAATCGAACTCGCGACAACAGCTTGGAAGGCTGTAGTTTTACCACTAAACTACACCCGCTAAAATGGCGCGAGACGGAATCGAACCGCCGACACATGGAGCTTCAATCCATTGCTCTACCAACTGAGCTACCGAGCCAACTATAATTGCGGGAGCAGGATTTGAACCTACGACCTTCGGGTTATGAGCCCGACGAGCTACCTAGCTGCTCCATCCCGCGTTAACAATAAGGAGGATGTGGGATTCGAACCCACGCACGCTTTTACACGCCTGACGGTTTTCAAGACCGTTCCCTTCAGCCGGACTTGGGTAATCCTCCAAAATACTTATATATGGACCTTGTAGGACTCGAACCTACGACCGCTCGGTTATGAGCCGAGTGCTCTAACCAGTTGAGCTAAAGGTCCAAAGTCATCCATATACTAAAATAGCGGCGAAGGGGATCGAACCCCCGACCTCCCGGGTATGAACCGGACGCTCTAGCCAGCTGAGCTACACCGCCATAAATCGGGAAGACAGGATTCGAACCTGCGACCCCTTGGTCCCAAACCAAGTACTCTACCAAGCTGAGCTACTTCCCGAAATAATGCACCCTAGAGGAGTCGAACCTCTAACCGCCTGATTCGTAGTCAGGTACTCTATCCAGTTGAGCTAAGGGTGCTCATTATTAAATTTTATGCCGAGGACCGGAATCGAACCGGTACGAAGTAAACCTTCGCAGGATTTTAAGTCCTGTGCGTCTGCCAGTTCCGCCACCCCGGCCTCACCAAAGCGAACGACGGGATTCGAACCCGCGACCCCCACCTTGGCAAGGTGGTGTTCTACCACTGAACTACGTTCGCAATATACTTCAATGCCGGCTACATGACTTGAACACGCGACCCTCTGATTACAAATCAGATGCTCTACCAACTGAGCTAAGCCGGCTAATATAGTT
>NZ_JAFBEI010000007.1 GCF_016908655.1 Streptococcus saliviloxodontae | reverse complement strand
GATTCTCATCGCTTTAAACATGCAAAAAGAGAGAACCAATCTGATTCTCTCTCGCTGCTGATTATAAGTCAACCCACTACAGTTGACGAAGAGCCTATTCTATTGTATCAATTGTCTTATTCCGATTTCTGTTGCAACTAATCTAACCATAATTCACCTCAAAACGTTTACATAACTCTATTGTATCAAAAAATAAGTAGAATTAGCGAAAAAAACCAAGTTCTCTGTGAACTTGGTTGTTTTTACTTCCTATTGTGTCAATTGCTCAGCTTCTTTGAGTTTAACTGAGACAATCTTAGAGATACCTGACTCCTGCATGGTCACGCCATAGATGCTATCAGCGGCAGCCATTGTCCCCTTACGGTGGGTCACCACAATAAACTGGCTAGACTTATCAAAGCGGTTGAGATAGTCACCGAAACGCTTGACATTAGCCTCGTCTAGAGCAGCCTCAACCTCGTCCAAGATCACAAATGGAATGGTCTTGACGCGGATAATAGCAAATAGCAGAGCTAAGGCTGACAGTGCTTTTTCCCCACCAGACATGAGATTGAGAGACTGGATTTTCTTACCGGGAGGCTGCACCGAAATTTCAACCCCAGAAGTCAAGACATCCTTTTCTGTCAAAATCAGATCTGCGGATCCACCACCAAACATCTGGTTGAAGGTTTCCTTAAAGGACTGACGAATAGCTTCAAAAGTTGCTTGGAATCGGGTCTTGACCTCATCATCCATATCAGACATGGTAGATAAAAGGAGTTCTCTAGCCGCATCCAGGTCTCCTTTTTGACCATTAAGGAAATCCAAACGCTCCTTAACCTCATCAAACTGACTAATGGCATCCAAGTTAATCGGACCCAACTCTTTTATGGCACGATGCAAGTCTTTCAATCGTAGCTCAGCAGCTGGCAAGTCTGAGATTGCTTGAACCTGATCTAGGGCCTCTTGATAAGACATTCGGTAATCTTCTGATAAGCTCTGAGAGGACTGACGAAGACTATCTGAGACCTGCTCTATCATCGCTTCTAACTGGGCTTGATGACGGATAAAATCATCGTTTTTGGCGCTTAATTTTTGCAGTTGCTCATCAAGGTCATCCAATTGACCATCAATATCCTCGGACTCAAAACGAATGCGAATCACATCCTGCTCACGCGCTAACTTGTCTGATTTTGCTTGGGAAAGCTGTTGCGTTAGAAGCGGAATTTCTTGTTCAAGATGGGCATTGTCATGCCCATCTAAGGCTTGACTCAATAGATCGAGCTGACGACTTATTTCTTTAATTTCCAACTCTTGACGCAAACTATTGGAACTAGTAAACTTCTGCTCGCTCAGCAGTTCACGCTCTGCCAAGCGGGCTTCTGATAAGGCTTCCCTTAATTGGGCAACCTTTTCCTCGATACTATCCTTGTCCGTCTTTATCTGCTCAATTTCTAAGGTCAGCTGCGTCTTTTCCTCATTGATTTGTTGAAGACTAGCCTTGAGCTCTTCCTGACGCTGCTTAGCCTGTTCTTGATCCCACGAAGACTCACTCTGACTTCTCTGAGAAAGCAAGGTTTGGAGGTCTCCTAAACGTTCAGCCAACTGCTGGTAATGCAATTGTGCTTTTTGCTCTAAGAAGCGAGCATCTTCGCCATCTCTTTTTAGCGTTTCAAGGTTGTGACGGCTCTTATCAAGGAGAGTTTTCTTTTCATTCAGAGCTTTTTCTTCAGACAATTGCTGACTTTCTAGCTCTGCTATTTCCAACAGGAGGGCATCTAACTCTGGCTTGATGAACATGGTGTTATCTTGGCGATTGGCACCTCCTGAGAAAGAACCTCCTGGACGCAACTCTGTACCATCCAAGGTCACAAGGCGAACTTGGTAATGCAAAGCGCGCGCTGCTAGGTTAGCATGATCCACTGTATCAAAGATAGCGGTCACCCCCAAGAGATTTTGAAAAATCGTCTCTAGCTCTGGGTTAAAGCGTACTAGGTCACTCGCCATTCCTTGAAAGCCCTGACTTGAAGTCAAGATTGAAAAGTGATGCTCTGATAAACGACGTGGCTTGATTGTTGTCAAAGGCAGAAAAGTTGCACGCCCTTGGCGAGTCTGTTTTAAGTAGGCGATAGCCTTCTTAGCAGCAGACTCATCGGAGACAATGATATTTTGACCACTAGGTCCCAAGGCAATCTCCATAGCTGTCTGGTAACGTCTGTCAAAGGTCACCGACTCACTGACAGCACCAATGATACCGTCCAAAGATTGAGATTCCTGCAAAATCGCCTTGACCCCTGCGTAGAGATTGCTGTGATTCTTTAAGATTGCCTCTAAACTCTGCTGACGTGCTTTTTTCGTCTTGAGAACATCTAAATGATCGAATAACAGATCTTGAGCCTCTCGATAGTCTTTTTCATGTTGCTGTACAGCTTGGAACTCTGACTGATAAGCATCTAGTAAGTCTTTAACCGATTGCTTAGCAGACTCATAGTCTTTGAGAGCTAGCTTAGCCTGCTCTCTTAGCTCTACCACTTCTTCTCTCAGCTGAGCCAACTCTTCTGACTGATTTTCAGACAATTCTTTGGCCTTGGCCATATCTGACCGCAAGGCCGTCAATTGATTGGAAAGGTCAGCTTCTTCCTGCATCAGAGCAACAAAACGGTCTCTCAAGCCTTCAATAATCTGATCAGGGCTACTTGAAAACTGCTCCAGTTGCTCAGTCAAGCTAGCGATACGCGCTTTTTCAACCTCAAGTGACTGTGTCAGGCTCTCTTGCTTTTGCAAACTTTCCTTGTACGTCGCTTCAAGCGTGTCCTTATCATCAGCTAAAGCATTCATACGAGAACGGTTTTCACTAGCTTTTTCCTTAGATTGATTAGCTTGTATCTGACTAATCTGAATACGACTTTCCAAATCTCCAATCAAACTGGTTAAGGCAACTAAGTCTTCTTGATAGACCTGCTGCTCCTGAGCCACTTTTTGACGGCGTGCTTTGAGTTTTTGATTGTCTCTTTCTAAACGTGAGCGGTCCTTATAGTAAGTTGACAGCTCTGATTTAACGCTTTCCAAGTCTTCTGTCAATTCCTGCAACTTAGCCTTATTTCGTTGAATAGTATCTACCAATAAGTCTAAGTGAAGACCACGACGCTCCTTGTCCAACACTTGAAATTGCTTAGCTGTCTCTGCTTGCTTCTCCAAGGGTTTGACCTGCATATCCAACTCATAGATGATATCTTCTAAACGATCCAAGTTATCCTGGGTTTGCTTGAGCTTAGTTTCCGTCTCTTTTTTACGGGTTTTATACTTCAAAACACCTGCAGCTTCTTCAAAAATCGCTCGGCGTTCCTCAGGCTTACTGTTAAAAATTTCCTCGACACGTCCCTGAGAAATGATTGAGAATGAGTCCTTCCCAAGACCTGTATCTAAGAACAGTTCGTGGATATCCTTTAAGCGAACCTTTTTTCCATCTATGAGATAGTCGCTATCGCCATTCCGATAAATGCGTCGCTCCACATGAATTTCCGAACCAGCGTCGCTGATAAAGGCATCTGAATTGTCCAAGGTTACTCTGACTTGAGCAAAATTGAGGGCGTTACGATGCTCTGTTCCTGCAAAAATGACGTCTGGCATCTTACCACCACGCAAACTCTTAGCACTTGACTCTCCCAATGCCCAACGCAGACTCTCTGTTATATTTGATTTTCCTGACCCATTGGGACCAACGACTGCAGTTACCCCTTGGTCAAAAGTCACCTTCGTCTTATCAGCAAAGGATTTAAACCCTTGCATTTCAATTTCTTTTAAAAACATATTTTGATAGAAAAAGAACTGAATCTCACGAGCTCAGTCCAATAAGTACCCTTTCTCTAAGTCAACTGCTCTAAAGCTTTTTTAGCAGCAGCTTGCTCTGCCATTTTTTTCGAACGGCCTTGCCCCTTACTGAGGCTCTGTCCGTCTGCTGTCACTTCAACTTCAAACTGTTTGGCGTGGGCTGGACCTTCTTCATTAACTACCGTATAAACGATAGTAACCTCACCCTTGGTCTGTAGAAGTTCTTGTAGTTGAGTCTTGTAGTCTTTGACTTGCTCGTAACTTCCAGTCTCAACCTTGGGAATCATCACCTGATCCAAAAAGGTCTGTACTGCATCGACATCCTTATCCAATAGCAAGGCACCTAAAAAGGCTTCAAAAAGATCTCCTAGGATGGTCTCACGGGTACGACCACCTGATTTTTCCTCACCTTTACCAAGTTTGATGTACTGGTCAAAGCCACAGTCTTTTGAAAAACCTGCCAAAGACTCTTCTCGTACAATCATCGAACGTAACTTGGACATGTCCCCTTCGGTTTTAGTAGGATATTTGAGATAAAGATATTGCGAAATCAATAATTGCAGAACCGCGTCTCCTAAAAATTCCAAACGCTCATTATGTGAAATTTTTAGGAGGCGATGTTCATTAGCGTAAGACGTGTGAGTAAAGGCAGTTTCCAAAAGACTAAGGTCATCAAAAACAATACCAAAAGATTCTTTTAAGGTGTGTTGTAAGGCTTCCATCTGATACTCTCTTTCTAAAACTATAATAGCCCTTCTATTATAACAAGTTTTGCCCTAAAAACATACTAGAAACCAAATAAAATAGGTAAAATGCACTCAACATTCTACCTATTTATAATCAGTCCTTCACTTTCGCTTTCGTGATGTTCTTTTTCTAGCCCCTATACTTTTCCAAGGTTGGTAAAGTAAAAGAACTCCTACAGCCAAGAAAACAGTCCAAATCAAGTAAGGAGCCAACCCAATTTCTATACCATAAGGTTTTAGCCATTTCATCAAAATATTGAACAAACCATAGATGACTCCAAAAACAAAACACCCCTTACCTTTAAATACCTCGACAAAAGTAAGACAACAAGCAATCCCTAGCGTCCTCAGATAGTCAAAACTATTAATGGTGAAAACTCCCAAATTCTTACCAAACAAGTTAAATCCTAGATAACTAACTAGATCGACAACTGTTAGCACCAAAAAGAGCAATAGAGCATACCTCAACTTTTCCTTTTTTATCATAAACTCCTCCTAATAGGTTGGAAAGATAACATAAATCACTAAAGGACATCAGCTAGTCATTGCCTTCAAAGGAATACTATTTCTCATCCTATTTTTAGTATAGCACAAAAAGATAGCGGTTTTAATTCGCTAAAAATAAACCGTACCCATGAAGTTAGATAATCCATCTAACAACTAGGATACTGCATTATTCTTAACTCAGTTTATTACATTAGCCCACAGAGCCTTCCATTTCATAGCTAATCAAACGATTTAGCTCGACAGCATACTCCATTGGAAGTTCTTTGGTGAAGGGTTCGACAAATCCCATGACAATCATTTCTGTCGCCTGGCTTTCAGTCAATCCACGACTCATCAGATAGTAGAGCTGGTCTTCTGAAATCTTAGAGACCTTTGCCTCATGCTCTAAGGCAACTTTTGACTGGTGAATTTCGTTGAAAGGAATAGTATCTGATTTGGACTGGTCATCCATCAGGATTGTGTCACACTCAATGTGGCTGACAGATTTTTGTGAATTTGGTCCAAAGGTAACCTGCCCTCGATAGTTAACCTCACCACCTCGTCTCGCTAAGGATTTTGAGATGATAGACGAGCTAGTATGCGGTGCGTTGTGAATCATCTTAGCACCTGTATCTTGGATTTGATGTCCGTTGGCAAAAGCGATGGTCAACATGGTTCCACGAGCACCCTCACCATCTAGAATAACTGACGGATACTTCATCGTGGTGTGAGAACCGAGGTTACCATCCAACCATTCTACCGTTGCATTCTTATCTGCCTTAGCACGCTTGGTAACTAAGTTATAAACGTTATTAGACCAGTTTTGAATAGTTGAATAACGCATGGTCGAACCTTCTAAGGCATAAACTTCTACGATAGCAGCGTGAAGACTTGCTGTCGAATAAATCGGTGCGGTACACCCCTCGACATAATGGATGCTAGCACCTTCATCTACGATAATCAGGGTACGCTCAAACTGCCCTGTCTCTTCATGATTCATACGGAAGTAAGTCTGCAAAGGAATCTCACATTGAACCCCTTTAGGGACATAGATAAAGGTTCCTCCTGACCAAAAGGCAGCATTCAAAGCAGACAATTTGTTGTCTCCTGGCGTAACCAATTTGGCAAAGTATTTGCGGAAAAGGTCTGGATGTTCACGCAAAGCCGTGTCAGCATCGGTAAAAATAATCCCTAATTTATCGTATTCTTCCTTGATGTTGTGATAGACTACCTCAGACTCGTACTGCACCACAGCACCAGCTAAATAGTGTTGCTCTGCTTCTGGGATACCGATACGATTGAAGGTCTCTTTTATCTCTTCTGGAACATCATCCCAAGAATGCTCTGCCTTTTCAGAAGCCTTTTGATAGTAGATAATCTCATCAAAATCTAGCTCTGAGAGGTCTGGCCCCCAATCCGGCATAGGCATTTTATGGAAGGTTTCTAAAGCCTTAAGGCGGAAATCAAGCATCCAATCTGGCTCTTCCTTAACGCGAGACAGTTCACGTACCGCCTCTTCTGTCGGTCCTTTACCTGTTGTAAAAATCGGTTGGACATCATCATGAAATCCAAATTTATAATCATCCAAGGTCACATCCTTGGGTTTTACAATAGTATCTTTATCAGACATGATTCTCCTTTTTCTTTGACAATGACTACTACCATTGTAGCATAAAACACCAGTAAGGTCCTAAAAAGTCGCAATTTTTCCACGACAAACGCATGAAACAGTTATTTCCGAATTATAGTACAGTTTAAAATAGATACTTTTACTGTTATTCCTATAGTAAGACGTTCAAAGCATTTTAGATTTTTTTGAAATACCTGAACTTTGAATTGCAGAAAGCTTTATTTTCACTCTAAAAATCTTTCATGCGTTTGTCGTGCAATTTTTCAACAATTTTGCAATTAAAAAAGAGATAAGATAGCCCTAAACCAATCAGGCAAGGTCCTTATCTCACTTTCTTATATGCGGGTTAATGGCGTTGCTGTATCTGGCGAGGTATCATAAACTTTAAAATCTGTTCCGACACCAAAGTCAGCTTGCATCAGCTGGTTTTCCATGGTCATATGAGCCAATTCTTTGATGTTATTTTCCTTACTCAAATGCCCCAGGTAAATTCGCTTGGTTTTATGACCAATCGTACGAATCATCGCACCTGCACCGTCTTCGTTACACAAATGCCCCTTATCTGATAAAATCCGTTGCTTGGTTTTCCATGGATAGGATCCCGCTCGTAGAATTTCGATATCATGATTGGACTCAATCAAATAACCATCTGCATTTTCAATCATTCCAGCCATACGGTCACTGACATAGCCTGTATCCGTCAACATCACAAAGGATTTGCCATCCTTCATAAATCGGTAAAATTGAGGATCTACTGCATCATGGCTAACACCAAAACTCTCAATATCGATATCACCAAACGTCAACATTTTCCCACGTTCAAACACATGCTTTTGAGCATAGTCTAGCTTTCCTAACATGTTCTTGTCATCCATGATTTTCCAGGTATTTTCATTGGCATAAACATCTAGATTGTATTTTCTTGCCAAAACACCAACACCTTTGATGTGATCGACATGTTCATGAGTCACTAAAATTGCATCAAGGTCTTCTGGATCACGATCAATTTCAGCCAAGAGACTGGTGATTTTCTTTCCTGTCAATCCTGCATCAATCAAAATTTTCTTCTCAGGCGTTTCTAGGTAAAAGGAATTACCTGTCGAACCTGATGCTAAAATGCTGTACTTAAAGCCTGTCTCTGTCACTTAGTCATCTCCTTCTTCCCATTCATCTTCTTCAAGCAAGTCTTTTTCATACGGTAAAACAATGGTGAAGGTCGAGCCTTTGCCATAGTCGCTCTTTGCCCAGATAAAGCCTTTGTGCTGTTTGATGATTTCTTTTGCAATAGCTAAGCCCAGACCTGTACCACCTTGGGCACGACTACGAGCTTTATCCACACGGTAAAAACGATCAAAAATCAAAGGCAGGTCTTTCTTAGGAATACCTAGGCCCTCATCTGAAATCGCAATGATAAGCTGACTATCGGTCGTTCTTACACTCACTGTAATCTTACCACCGTCTGGAGAATATTTGATGGCATTATTGATAATATTATCAATAACCTGAGTCATCTTATCGTTATCAATCTCTATCCAGATAGGCACGACAGGATATTCTCGAATAATCTCATAGGTCTTACCAGCCGCTTCGCTCTGCGACTTGATATGATCAAAACGATTAAGAATAAAGGTGATAAAGGCCGTAAAATTGGTCAACTCAACATCCAAATGACTGGTCGCATTGTCGATACGTGACAGGGCCAGAAGATCCGTAATCATCCGCATCATACGATTGGTTTCATCTAGAGACACCTTGATAAAGTTAGGAGCAATATCCTCTTTAAGCGCTCCCTCATCTAATGCTTCCAGATAAGATTTAACAGATGTTAGAGGCGTTCGTAACTCATGGCTGACATTAGAAACAAAGAGACGACGCTCTCGTTCTTCTTTTTCTTGTTCCGTCGTGTCATGAAGGACGGCTACCAATCCTGAAATAAAACCACTCTCACGCTTAATAAGGGCAAAATTGACCCTAAGACTAATCATCTCGCCATACTCATTGACACGATTCAAGCTAATCTCTGGTGTCTTCGTCAAGAGGTCGTAATACGTATAAGAAGTCTCTTCCAAGAGAGACATAACATTGATAGACAAGGCATCGTCATGACTAAGGTTAAGCTGGCTTTGAGCCATGGCATTCATCATAATGATATTTCCACGACGGTCTGTTGCCAAAACCCCATCGCTCATGTAAGAAAGAATCCCTGATAAGCGGTTTTTTTCTTGCTCTAAATTTTCATGGGTCAATCGAAAAACTTCTGACAGGTCATTTAAACTACTCGCAAGCTCGATCAACTCTGCGGAACCCTTGACACCTGTCGTCTCCGTGTAATCTCCTGCCATCAGCGATTTAACCTGTTTATTTAAGGTTCTGATATGATAACTCGTCAAATAATCACGGACAATTAAGATAAGGAAGATAACAACCAAACATAAAAGTAAGATACCAACCAGAAGGTTGGTAGAAATAAAAAGATTAGTCATAAGATTTCATATAGTAACCAACTCCTCGACGGGTCAAGATGTACTCAGGACGACTAGGAGTATCTTCAATTTTTTCACGCAAGCGTCGAATAGTAACGTCGACTGTTCGAACATCACCAAAATAGTCATAACCCCAAACCGTTTCTAGTAAGTGTTCACGTGTCATGACCTGTCCCATGTGAAGAGCGAGGTGATGAAGAAGCTCAAACTCACGATGGGTCAACTCTACCTCTTCTCCATGTTTTTTAGCCACAAAGGCGTCTGGAATAATCTGGAGATTCCCAATCGTCAATTCAGATGAGCCAGCCTGTTGTGACTCTTCTGCCACAGCAGTCTCGATATTTTCTGTACGACGTAGATGCGCCTTGATACGAGCAAGAAGCTCACGATTTGAAAATGGTTTTGTGACGTAGTCATCTGCTCCGATTTCAAGTCCGATAACCTTATCAAACTCGCTATCCTTTGCAGACAACATGATAATAGGTGCGTGGCTAGTTTTACGAATCTCTTTAGCCACTTCTAAACCATCTAACTCCGGCAACATCAAATCAAGAATCACCAAATCAGGCTTTTCAGCTTCAAACTGCTCTAGGGCATCACGGCCATCAAAAGAGGTGACAACATCGTAACCCTCCTTGGTCAAATTGAACTTAATAATATCTGAGATGGGTTTCTCATCATCAACAACTAATATTTTTTTCATATTTTATACCTATTCAAAATTTTCTATTTGTTACAATTATATCAAAATTAAACCTATTTTTAAAATGACAAGTCTGTATCAATGCCGTAACATTAGAAACTGAATTTTCTGACAATTTATTTGACAGTCATATTTATTTATGATATGATACTATTTATTCATGTTAGAAAAACTTACATTTTGGTAAGTATTAGTTTTTAGGAGGTCATCATGGCACTTATTGAATATAAAAATGTAGAAAAATACTATGGAGACTATCATGCACTTCGTAACATTAATCTAGAGATTGAAAAAGGACAAGTTGTGGTTCTTCTTGGTCCTTCTGGTTCAGGTAAATCAACTCTTATCCGAACAATGAATGCACTTGAATCTATCGAAACTGGTAGCTTGGTTGTGAATGGACACGAAATCGTCAATGCTTCTGCCAAAGAGCTTGTTGAACTTCGTAAAGAAGTCGGAATGGTTTTCCAACACTTCAACCTCTATCCTCATAAAACAGTATTTGAAAATGTCACAATGGCACCTATCAAGGTTCTAGGAATGGATCCAAAAGAAGCGGCTGCTATCGCTGAGAAATACTTGACTTACGTTAATATGTGGGATCGTAAAGATTCTTATCCTGGAATGCTTTCTGGGGGACAAAAACAGCGTGTCGCTATCGCTCGCGGACTCGCTATGAAGCCAGAACTTCTACTCTTTGACGAACCAACATCTGCCCTTGATCCTGAAACTATTGGAGATGTTCTTGCCGTTATGCAGAACCTAGCGGCAGAAGGAATGAACATGGTCGTCGTTACTCACGAGATGGGCTTTGCGCGTGAAGTCGCTGACCGCATCATCTTCATGGCTGAAGGTCAAATCTTGGTGGATACAACTGATGTTCACGGTTTCTTTGATAATCCAACTGAACCTCGTGCTCAACAATTCTTGAGTAAGATCATCAACCACACCAGCGAACGTGTTGAAACAAAGAAAAAACACTAAGCTAGGAGGCCTGCTATGAAACAATTGCAACATTTTTTGACCCTTGTGGTCACTATCACTCTCCTTTTTATTGGTTTAGGGCTAAGCTCTAAGGTAAAGGCTGATGATAGTCTAACAACTTCTGCACAAGTTAAAGCTATTCAAAAAGCTGGTGTTCTAAAAGTTGGTGTCAAACAGGACGTTCCAAACTTTGGTTATTACAATGCCGAAACAAATAACTACGAAGGTATGGAAATTGACGTTGCCAAAAAATTGGCTAAGTCACTCGGTGTCAAGGTCGAATTTACAGCTGTTACCGCTCAAACACGTGAAGCATTGATCGATAACGGCCAGTTAGATGTTATCATCGCGACTTATACCATCACCCCTGAACGTCAAAAAAACTACTCTTTCTCTGACCCTTACTATACAGATGAAATTGGTTTCTTAGTTAACAAATCAAGTCAAATCTCTAAGATTTCAGATTTGAACAATCAAACAGTTGGTATCGCCCAAGGGTCATCAACTAAAGGGGCTTTAGAAGAATACGCTAGTGCTCACAAGCTAACCTTCAACTATGTCCAACTCGGTTCATACCCTGAGCTAGCCGTATCACTTTACGCTAAACGTATTGATGCCTTCTCTGTTGACAAATCTATCTTATCAGGATATGTCAGCAACAAAACTGAGATTCTAGATGAAGGTTTTAATACACAAGAATACGGTATTGCTACTAAAAAATCTAACACTGAGCTCACTGCCTATATTAACGAGCAACTGGCTCAATGGAAATCAGATGGTTCATTGCAAAAAATCTACAGCAAGTATGATTTAAAACCAGCTACATCACAGACTAACTAAGGGACAAAAGGAGATTGATATGTTTGTTTTAGCAACAACCGAAACCGTAAGTCCTTACGCTCTCAGCCGTTGGGCTGACTTCTTTGCCAACTTTGGTGAATTTGCAAAGGGCTTTGCTTATACACTTGGAATGTCCATCGGTGCATTGATTCTCTCTTTGATTTTGGGAGTCGTTTTTGCAGCTATGGCATCATCAAAAAACAAACTACTGCAAATTATTTCACGCTGCTATGTTGAGCTTTTCCAAAATACACCGCTTTTGGTTCAATTCGTTTTCGTCTTTTACGGATTAGCCATTATCTCTAACGGTGCTATCATGATCTCAACCTTCTTCACAGCTGTTATCTGTGTTGGCTTTTACCATGGTGCCTACATTGCAGAGGTTATTCGCTCTGGTATCGAGGCTGTTCCGAAAGGGCAAACAGAGGCTGCACTTTCTCAAGGCTTCACTTATAGCCAGACCATGAGCATGATTATTTTGCCACAGGCTATTCGTACGATCTTACCACCAATGACCAATCAAGTCGTGAGCTTGATCAAAAATACCTCAACGGTAGCTATTATCTCTGGTGCTGATATTATGTTCACTGCCAAGGCTTGGGCTTATGATACCACAAACTATATCCCAGCCTTCTTCGGTGCTGCAGTGCTCTACTTCATCATGTGCTTCCCACTAGCATCATGGGCACGTCGCCAAGAAGAAGCTAACAAAAACGCTTATAAACTCTAAGAAAGGAATTTACCCATGTCTGATATTTTTACAGCAGCAAATCTGATCTTTCTATTGAAAGGTCTTTGGGCAACCCTTTATATTTCCTTTATCGTTATCGTCTTATCAACGATTTTCGGAACTATTCTTGGTGTTATGCGTAATGGTAAGAATCCAATTCTACGTTTAATAGCAAGTATTTACATTGAGTTTGTCCGCAACGTTCCAAACTTGCTTTGGATCTTCATCGTCTTTTTGGTCTTCCAAATGAAATCAACGCCAGCAGGTATCACATCCTTTACCATCTTCACAACAGCTGCTCTCGCAGAGATTATCCGTGGCGGTCTTAATGGTATCGATCAAGGTCAAACCGAAGCTGGTCTCTCTCAAGGTTTCACTCAGGTTCAAATTTTCCGCTATATCATCTTCCCTCAGGCCATTCGTAAAATGTTACCAGCCATCATTTCACAGTTCGTTACAGTTATCAAGGATACCTCTTTCCTTTACTCTGTTATCGCACTTCAAGAACTCTTTGGGAAGAGTCAAATCCTTATGGGTAAATATTTTGAACCTACTCAAGTTTTCACCTTGTATGGATTGATTGCTCTTATCTATTTCATCATCAACTTTGCTATCTCAAGCTACTCACGCCACTTGGCTAAGAGCTGGGAACAAGCTGCAGAATAAAAAGTAAGCTGAGTTCAAACTCAGCTTACTTTTTTATTCTTTAGGAATCCATGCACTCACTGACTTGCTCGCTACAGTGAAACGTCCGTAGCCTGTCTCATCAATGACAACTGGATCTTCTTCTGGATTGAGAGCATTTATAAAGCTTGTCCCAGACCAGTCTTGACCAACATACATGGTCTTCTCTGTGGCTGTGCCATTCGTCAAAAGAACTGCTAAGGCTGTCTGATGCTCCTCACTGCCCAAGCGCGTCCAACCGATGCAGTCAGCTTGATCCAGATAATCTTCTTGCGGGCCATAGGCATGTAACAGACGCAAGTCTAAAAGACTATCCATCTCTTTTTGAAAGCTAGGATTACCGTAGCGCCCCTTAACCCCGTAGTAATCTCCGTAAAATAGGCAAGGTAGGCCTTCTTGACGAAGGAGTATCAAGGCATAGGCTGCTGGCTTGAACCAGTCTGCTACTGCTGACTCTAGCGCCTGCCCACGTTGTGTATCGTGGTTGTCAACAAAAGTTACGGCTGAATCAGGATAGTTCTTGGCGAGACTTCCGTCAAATAAGGTTGTTAAATCATACTGGTCATCTTGGCTGGCTTCAAAGAGATTATGGTGGAGCTTGACATCTACCAAATCATAGATAAAATCCGTTTTTTCCAGATAATCTTCATTAGAGACCTCATCATCATTCCAAAATTCAGCAAAGACATAAAAATCAGCACCGTATTTCTCATGAATATCACGGATGAAATTACGCATAAAGAAGGAATCAATATGCTTGACCGCATCCAGTCGAAAACCTGTAATACCTGTCGTCTCAATAAACCAATCAGCCCAGTCATAGATGTTTTTTACAACCTCTGGGTGTTTGAAATCAAGGTCAGCATACATTAGGTAATCATAGTTCCCATTTTCATCATCAACCAAATCAGCAGCTGCCCAACCCTTGTTGTCACCCTGAATCTGATAAATCCCAGACTTGCCAGTCTTAGCATCAAAGTCCGTTCCAGTAAAATGATACCAGTGCCACTTGAAGTCATTATAGGTATTATGGCGACCAGGAAAATCAAATCCCGTCCAACCTTCAATATCAAAAGGCTCTGAAACCATCTTCGTACGATCTTCTGGATCCACCTCAACAACTGTGAAGGTCTCCTTATGGTCGGCTGCTGCCTTATGGTTGAGAATCACGTCTGCCATAGGCATAATGCCGTTCCTCTTGAGCTCAGCGATAGCGGCTAGGTAGTCTTCTTTGGTACCGTACTTGGTCCTCACTGTCCCTTTTTGATCAAATTCTCCCAAGTCAAAAAGATCATAGATGCCATAGCCAACATCTGCTGAAGAAACCCCTTTGAAGGCTGGTGGCATCCAAACCTTGGTGATCCCCTTATCAGCGAGTCTTTTAGCATCGTCTGCCAGACGAGTCCAGTGCTTACCATCGTTTGGCAAGTACCATTCAAAATATTGCATGAGCGTTTCGTTTGTCATAGTACCATCCTTTATCTTTTATCTTAACCTTTAACACCAATAGTTTAGCAGAAAAAAAAGAATTACGCAAACGTTTGCGTAATTCTTTTTTCTATCCGATGATTTCTTTTAAGGATTCCACTAAATCAAGCGGTGCGTGACCTAGAAGAGCCTCAAAGTCACTGTGAGACACTTCTAGCTGGTGATTGGCAATATCATCTTGGATACCTGCAACAATCGCTTGAACAGGCTCTGGCAAACCTGCTTGAGCCAATGATTGACGGTACTCTTGACTGCTGATCCCACGAGCTTCTACTTCTTTTCCAAGGATTGTGCTTAGCGCTTTTGCCAAATCAGCATAAGTATGCAAGTCTCCAGCCAGTTCATATACGGCATTGCTATCAAAGTCCCCTGTCAAGGCATTTGCTGCCGCATAGCCATACTCACGACGAAGGGCCCAGCCAACTTTTCCTGATCCACCAGCATGATAGAAGAAACCATCTTTTTGAGCAGAAGCGATGATATCTGCTTCATTTTCGATATACCAGTCGTTACGAAGAATCTTGTAGCTGATACCAGATGCTTTAATCAAGGCTTCAGTAACGATATGGTCTGGTGCCAAGATGGCACTTGACTTATCACCATTTGAAATACTGGTGTAAACAAGGGCTGAAACACCTGCTTCTTTAGCTGCTGCAAGGACATTTCGGTGCTGTTGTTCACGTGTCACTTCTTGACCTGGTGCAGATGAGACAAACATCAAGCGGTCAATTCCTTTAAAATTTTCCACCAACTTCGCCTGGTCAGAGAAATCCCCAACACGTACCTCATAACCCGCTTGAGCAAACGCCTGCCCTTTTTCTTGACTACGTACCAAGACAGCAATATCTTCCTTAGCGACGGTTTCTGATACTTTTTCCAAAATAGCTGAGCCCAATTGACCAGTGACACCTGTGATTAAATAAGTCATATTGTTTACCTCGTTGTTTCCTTTATTTTTACAATAGTTATCATATCACTGTTAGTTACTTTTTGAAAGTAGACACTTTAAAGTGCCTTAGTTGCTTTTAAAATAGTAATGTGATTTATCAATCTTTAAAGAGATATCTTTTGATAAAAAAATCGTGATAAGATTTTGCCAAAGCAACTGTAAACCCTAAGAGAGGATAGGCGCTCAGCCCTTGCCCTGCAAAACCAATAACTAAAAACATGGCACTGATCGGCGCTTGTATGCTTGTTGATAGGAAAATCAAGGCACCCAGAACCATTGCAGACTCCGTCATAGCTGGCAAAAAAGGACTAATCAAGAGATAGGCTAAGGCAAGCCCCAAAGCAAAAGAAGGAGTTAACGTCCCACCGTAGGCGCCTGAACGCAGAACTAAAACCACCATAACCGACTTGATAACAGTAAGGAAGAAAACCTTATCCCAGGGCTGACCAGCAATGATACGAGTCGCCATTGCCTCACCATTGCCTAAAATTTCAGGAAAGGCATTTGCTACCAAAGCAAGTAAGGTAAAGGTCAATGGGAGTCCCAAAAGGAGACCTTTGGTCTTAATCTTCTTTTGCTCAGCCTTCTTAGTCCACTCTTTGAAAACATAGGCAATAGGCGTTATTAGGATAACTAAAAGCACAGCCAACAGCAGGTTTTGCCAATCAGTAGATAGTGTCTGCAGTGAGTAAATAGCTTGATTCGAGATGACAGGTCGAGCGATTTGGCTCGCCAAGCCAGTGCTAAGAAGTAGAAAAATCACATTTTTGGTCCTTAAAGCTATTCCTAGAGTTTCAAAGGCAAAAAAGGTACTAGCAAGAGGGACTTGATAGATAGCTGCAAGCCCCGCTGCTGCTCCGCTTGCTACGAGGAGACTCCTATCCTCAGCTGATAGCTTGAAGTGACTAGCCAGATGGCTAGCTGATAAGGCACCAAGCTCTCTAGGAGCTGCCTCTTTTCCGATAGGAGATCCAAGAGATACACTGACGACCTGAGTCAAGATATGTAAGATATGTCTAAGTATAGGCGGGCTTGCTTCTTTTTCCTCTTTAGGAAATAGCTGTGCTTTGATGCTTATGAGAGCACCCTTCTTTTGAAGTTGGTACCAGATAACTGCCATAGCAAAACCAGTTATAATTAAACTAAGCGATAGGTAGGGCTGACTAACCTGACTAAGACCGACCAAGTCATGACTATGATAGACAAGCCACTGCGCATAGTCTAAAAGAAAGTGAAAACCTATACCAGCTAAACCTGTGATGCTAGCTACAATCAAAAGGGCCACAATAACAAGGCATTGCTTATAAAACATAGAATCTCCTTTAAGGTAGTCTAAATCCAGTATAGACAAACACCTGATTAGCGTCAAGATAAAAAGCCACTCCCAGCCTTAACATCGGGATGTATTATCCAGATTGTCAAAAGTGACGAGTAGCTTTTATTAATAATAATTCTACTAAATAGAATTAGCCAAAGAATTGAATGAGGATACCACCGAGTATCAGCACGATCGCACCACCGAGACGATTAGCCATTTGAGCAAAGGCAATCATCTCCATACGGTCTGCTGCTGAAAGGACTGCGATATTTCCTGTACCACCCATTGAGTTGTTAATCATACCAGCACCAATAGCGGTTTCGACTGGGTACATACCAAGAGCACGACCAAGAATCCAGCTAGCAAGCCCCATTGAAACAACAGAAGTCAAGCTAAGAAGTACAAATTGCCATGTCATCGCTTGCGCTAATGAAGACAAATCAATCATAGCAAGTCCGATACCTGCCAAAACAGCATGTGTTAGGTTTGTCATAACCACTTGGTTAAACATAACAACTGTTTCTTCCAAAGCTTTTGGAACAGTATTTGTTGCCTTAAGAATAAAGACAAGGATAATCATAAAGGCATAGCTGTGTACCTTTGGAATGAAGGCATTGAGGATAACCCCAACAAGAAAGAGCATGAAAGCAAACATAAGACCAACACCAATCTTGGTAGCATCAAGGTTTACTTTAGCTTTTTCCAAATCTTCTTTATTGACAGGAATCAAGACACCATTACCATTGTATTTGGTCTTAGCAAAACCACGCGCCAAGATGATACCACCAATAATGGCAAAGATGTTTCCTAGCGTTGTCGCAGGTGCTAACTGTGACAAGATACTACCTGCATCCGTGTGAAGGCCCGCAGCATAGATTTTAGAAAGTGGAACAATACCTGCTCCCATACCACCAGCCATCTGAGCAAAGGAAATGTACATAACAGAATGTCCAAATCCTTGACCTAGAAGAGCACCAACAGCTCCAGTTACAAAGAAACCAATTACCATTGTCACAAGAGACACTGGGATAAATTTAGCCGATGCCTTAACCAAGAGATTACGGTTCATACCAAGAATCGAACCACAAATCAAAGCAGCAATGTAAAAGTCTAGAAAGCCCCAATCACTCATGAAATCAGACGTAGCTGAAACAATATCTTTTGGAACCAGTCCTGTTGCCGCTAAAATAGCTGCTGCTAGCAAAGTGAAAACTGAGCCACCACCAAGGTAAGTATTCCAAAAAGGTAGCTTTTCACCGATAAAATAGAAGAGATGCCCCAAAACAACCAACATGAAAGTAATCCCTAACATGTTGAGCGGTAATTTCCCCATCGCAATGGTAAGACAAAGAACCACCACAAAGGCTAGATAAAGCGGAAGAGAAACACCTGAAATTTTGATGTCAGTTAATTTTTTCATTTAGAAAGCCGTCCTCTTCTTAGTACTCTGGATACCATTTAAGATCACGAACAGCTTTAGCCATATCTTTTTCTTCAGCTTGGGCTAAACCTTGTTCTTGTGCTTTCTTAGCAACTGCTTCTGCCACTTTGATAGAAACATCAGCAACGTATTTGAACGGTGGAAGGACAGGCGCACCTGGTTGTCCTGGATTAACGATACCTGACAATGAGTGAGCAGCTGCACCAATCATTTCATCTGTCAAAAGTGATGCTTCTGACGCCAACATACCTAAACCAAGACCTGGGTAGATAAGGGCATTGTTAGCTTGACCGATTTCATAGTCAACACCCTTGTATGAAATAGTTCCTGAAGGAACACCAGTAGCAACAAAGGCTTTACCATCTGACCATTCGATAACTTGTTGAGCAGTTGCTTCCAATTTCTTAGTTGGGTTAGAGATTGGGAAGATAACTGGACGTTCAGTATTTGCACACATTGCTTCAACAACTTCTTTAGTGAAGGCACCTGCATTTGTAGAAGTACCTACAAGAATAGTTGGTTTAACTGCTTTGATAACTTCAAGAAGGCTGGTCATATCACCAGCATTTTCGAAATCTGCACGTTTTTTAGCAAATGGTTTTTGAGCTGGAGTAAGGTCTTCCATATCATCAAACAAAAGACCTTGTTTGTCGATCATAAAGAAGTGCTTGTAAGCTTCTTCTGAAGAAAGACCTTCTGAAACCATTTCAGCATGAACACGGTCAGCGATTCCTGCACCAGCAGAACCACCACCATAGCAAAGGTAAACTTGGTCAGTCAATTTTTCACCAGTGATATCCATAGCACCAAAGATACCACCAAGAACAACGATACCAGTACCTTGGATATCATCATTGAAAGTTGGGATTTCTTTTTTGTAACGGTTCAAGATATCAGCAGCTGTTGAACGACCGAAGTCTTCCCAGTGAAGGTACAATTTAGGGAATAAGTTTTCAGCAGTTTGAACGAATTGATCGATGAAGGCATCGTATTTTTCACCGCGAACACGCTCGTGACGGTTACCTAAATACATTGGGTTGTTGAGAAGTTCTTCACGGTTTGTACCAGCGTCGATAACAAGTGGCATAACACATGATGGATCAATACCTGCAGCAGCTGTATAGACCATCAATTTACCAACTGAGATGTCAACCCCTTGCACACCCCAGTCACCGATACCAAGAATACCTTCAGCATCAGTAGCAACAATCAAACGGATATCACGATCGCCAGCTGCGTTTTTCAAGGTTTCTTCGATATTTTCTGGGTGGTTGATGTCTAGGTAAGCAGCGTACTGTGGGTCAACGTATAATTCTGAATATTCTTCGATAGTTTCAGCGATAACTGGATCATAAACGATTGGATTGAATTCCACAATATGTTGGTTAAAGAGGTAGTAGAAAAGCGTACGGTTTGTATTGAAAATTTCCATCAAGAAATGACGTTTTTCAAGATTAGATGGTTTACGCAAGAAATGTTGGTAAGCTTGTTCAGCTTGTTCTTCAATTGTTTGAACGTAAGGTGGCAAAATACCAACCAAACCAAGTTCTTTACGTTCTTCCATTGTAAAGGCTGTTCCTTTATTTAGAAAAGGGTTATTTAAAACTTCATGTGCACGCATTATCGTGACCTCCAAATAAATTTTTTATTACAGTAGGCATTATAGTCCTTATAAATTCTTATAGTCAACTTCCCTTATTATCATAAAAAAAACTTATAAGGGTATTCAAATTATGTTAGAATACTAAAAAAGGAGACATTATGAACCTTAAAGACTTTGAATACTTTTTCCAACTCTCCCAACTAAACTCTTATACTGCTGTAGCTCAGCATTTTGGTGTGAGTCAACCCACTATAACCTATGCCATCAAACGACTAGAAGAGCAGTTTAATACGTCTTTAATCATTAAAGACCCTTCTCATCGAACGGTCGTCTTAACACACGAAGGGCTTATTTTAGCAACTCATATTGAACATATCTTGATGGAGCTATCCGTTACCAGAAAAGAAATTCAACGTGCGTCCCAAAAAATAACGACTATCGGTTTTCCACCTATTATCCGTGCTCGGATTATCTCAAAACTCCTCACTAAACATAAAGACATCTCCTTTCTAAGACAGTTCAATCTTCATACTGAAGGATCGAAGTCGCTTCTGCAAGAACTTATTCAAGGCGAAATTGATTTTAGCTTTATCGGTAGCCGAACGGCGCTGTCTCATCCTGATTTGACCATAGTACCGCTTTATAAACGTGAATTTTATATTATTGTCTCTGAAAAACACCCGTTAGCCAAACGTAAGGAAATTTCTTTCAAGGATATTTTGAACGAAGATTTTATTATGCTCAATTCAGGTCACACACATTCAGACGTTTTCAACCATCTCAATGCACGTTATCACAATCAAGCTCGTGTCATTTTTGAATTAAACGAAGTCTCTCTAGTAGGACAGCTAGTTAAGGAGAATATCGGCATTACTCTTCTGACGGATTTTGTCCTCTTTACAGATACTGATGGACTTGTCAAAATTCCATTTATTGAGCAAGAAAAGCAATACTTTCATGTTAGCTACGCCTATCCCACTCATGCGATACTCAATCAAGATATCCAACAGCTCATCTCGCTGCTGACAGATATCAAAGACGAGACAATAAGTGAAACACAATCCACCACTGAGTTTTAACATCATAAAAAACACCTATTAACTATTCCTATACCAAAGGCTAGATCAGCTTGTCTAACTTTTCGTACAGGTTAGTTAATAGGTGTTTATTAGTTTTGAGTCTTCATACTTAGCTGTTCTTTTTGAGTTCTTATGAAAACAGTCTGAGAAGATAGGTTAATCCCTGACAGCTCAGTAGGGTATAGAGGTAGAGGGTTGCTGGTTTTGTAAGGATAAAGATCCAAACAAAGCGTTTCAAAGACATTTTAGAGAGTCCTGCTACCATGCAAAGGAAATCATCTGGAAAACCTGGAAGGGCAAAAGCAGCTGCTAAAAACCAGGCGAAGAAGCGTCCATCTTTACGATCCAGATAAGCTATATACTTATCATAAGTCGCATCTGACACAAAGGCTTTGGCAAAGGAACTACCATATCGCCTAGCAAGTCCAAAGGCTAAGAGGGAGCCAATAAAGATACCAATGACATTATAACTAAAGCCAAGTAGAGGACCAAAGATAATATGCCCAATGACTGAAGTCATGCCTCCTGGAATAATAGGATAGATAACTTGTACCACCTGTAAGGCGATAAATAGCAAGGGACCTAGTACACCGAGTCCTTGTATCAAACCTTGCATCTGACCACCAACGGCTAAAATTTGCGGGTGAGCTCTCAAATAAAAGAAGGCAAAGAGAGATAGAAGCAAACCTAGGAAAGTCAAACTTCTAATCACATGTTTTTGGTCCGTTACTTGTCTAGTCATCATCCTGTCCTCCCTATTTTTTGCTCTTAGCCCCACTGATTGTCATCTTCTGAATCCTTCCAAGACCCGTGACCTCCTAATACCTCTTCTAACATACTATCAGTCACTTTATTATCTTTAAGGGTTGTTGAAACAGCATTTTGGGCTGTCGTCAACTCTGTCTCAAGCTTACTTGCTTGACTGACATAGCTTTCATAGGCTGTTGAGTAGTTTGCTTTAAGAAACTTCATTTGATCAATATCCTTGATTAGACTTGATTTTTCATCATCAGATAGGTTGGATTGACTGATTTCCTGTTTCAAATCAGTTAGGTCATCCTGCTCTAAATCCTCCAAGTTTTGACTCGGTTGTTCGTCTAGTTTTGCCCATAGACTGCTGTGGCTATCTAGGAGTTTGCTATAGTCAGATTCCAATTGTTCAAAGGAGTTCTTATAAAGAGATTCAAGTTGGGTTTTGAGCTTATCTGCTTCGGTAATCTTATCCTTTGCTTTTTCCAAGGCTGCTTGGAAGGTCTTTTTATCTGCAGTCGATAGAGCTGATTGATCAATGGCAGTCTTCCACTCGTCATAGGTCATAAGAGCCTGTGCTCCTTCAGACCAGTCATTATCTTGATCTTTTTCTTTTTTATCGTCTACTTGTCTAAAGTCTCCTTCAAAGCGTGACTCTATGGCTTGTTCGATTCCTTCATGTCCTAATTTGACACCAACTGCTACTCCAGCTCCTCCAACTAGCAAGACACCTGCACCGATGAGAAGGGTCTTCTTCCAGTTACTTGTTAGGCTTGATGTCGCTTGTGATAAACGGCGTTTTAGATTTTCTTTTTGAGACATCTATTTTCCTCTTGTTTCTTTATTAATGATGGTATTAGTATAAGCTATTCTCTCAGCTAATACTCCGTCAATCTCAGGAAAAGCTGTGGCAATTCTGTGGCAAACTTTGTGGCAAATTGTCGCTCTCTGATACTCTGAGTGATTTTTAAAAGCTACAAAAAAGTTCTGATAGTCCTAAAAGGTACTACCAGAACGATTGCTTATTTGAATGATAGAGTTTTACCTTTTCTCACGCTCTGCCATTTTTCAAAAGCCAACTCAAGACCAGCAACGCTAAATGGAATCAAAAGGTACACGTACGGTGAAGTATACTGACTCTTTGTTTCCCACAGCAAATGAAAGACTACGCCCGCTGCCAAGTAGATAAAAGGATAGAGGTAAAAGGCAGTATCCTTACCTTTTTTATAGCCAATCATAAAGAAGAAGGCTCCTGCATAGATGATGAGCAAGATTGCATGGGTCAGCTGGTAAAGCAGACGATACAGCCACCTACCGTGATAGAGACTGGCCGCAAAATGATTTCCCAGAGGCTGCTTCCAAAAGCGGCTAGGTCCAGACCAGATTGACTCAAAGGTCGCTTCCGTCCAAGTCGATAAAAATTTATCCTTAAAGAACCGCCACGTGTAATCAGGGTTCTTGACGAAGTAAGATAAGCTCTCTGAGAGGCTATCCTTGGCATCCTCTTCAATAGCCTTATAATTGCCGTGTTTTTCAAAATAGATATTTCGAACATAATGGTTGTACCAACCGGGTTGCCGTCTCGCATTGCCATCATCTTGCAAGCCCATAGCTAACCAAGTAACCTTTGGCGTCCCAACTAACTCTTGCTGTGATAGGTGCTCATAGTATCCCAACGTCGCCTTGTTCATTCCCCAACCAAAGCCGATAATGACTAAGCCCAAAGCTAAAGGCCTTAATTTTTTCTGTTTGAGGCTGTCCAAGAGGAGAATCAAGACTAAACTCAAAATTAGTAGAATATAGTTGTTTCGAATCCAATAAGCTATTCCCAAACTAATGACGCTAGCTATAGCAAGTAAAAGACTTGGTTTTTGGCGATAGCGACAAAGACAGTAAACTCCCAACAGTCCAAAAAATAAGCCGTAAATCAAACCATACACAAATAGGATATTAAAAAATTGGGGTAAAAAGGCGAAGCTAACCAAAATTGTGTAACGTGTCGTAGACTCTTTTTTAAAGAGTTGATCTGTCACGCGCCAAGTTAAAAAATTAATCCCAATAATGCTAATAAGGTTCAAACAAAAGAACACCACCATGCTCGGAATAGGTATCACCATCATAACCAGACGCTCAAAACTGACCAAGCCCAGCTGATGTGGGTAGCGATAAAGGTAAGCACCAGGCGATAAGGACTTCAAATTTCCCGAATTAATCTCAACAGCAGACCGAAAAACTGTTGCCGCGTCATCTCGCGTCCGATCTGTTGTCATCATGATTAAGGCCAAGCCGACAATAATATAAGCCAGAGTCATTACACAAAAGACTTGTTTTGGACTCAGTCTATTGAGGAAAGGACGGCAAAGGTAAAAGAGACCCGCCAAGGCTATCAGGGTCACAAATACCCAGATTTTAATCGGTAAAATCTCAGCCCATTCGTTCTGATCAATATAAACAATGGTCTGCACCGTTAAGGTAGATAACAACAAAACTGCCATCAGAAGCAAGGCACCCCATCTGATGAGCCAAGTCAAACTGCCATAACACTTAGACCAGACTCCCTCTAGTCTTTCTTTTAAAAGCATCTTCTAAATCGATAATCCTTCCTAAATGATACAAAGCCCGTCAAAAACGATTGAATTTTAGGAAATCAACGCAGGGTGCTTGCACACAAGGCGATTTATCTAAATTCCAAGTTTTTAGGGCGTGTTCAAATAACCATGATACAAAGCCCGTCAAAAACGATTGAATTTTAGGAAATCAACGCAGGGTGCTTGCGCACAAGGCGATTTATCTAAATTCCAAGTTTTTAGGGCGTGTTCAAATAAACATAATACAAAGCCGTTAAACGAGCCAAGCAAAAATAGGAGTTTGAATGTAGAATCACAAGACTCCAATGAAAACTATCTTTTTTGCAAATCTCGTAGACTGTGTTCAAATCCTATGATACAAAGAGACGATTCGGTTTTCCGAAAATTTTCGTAAAGAAATAGGAAACTAACGCCGTGTCGAAAGACACTAGGAAGGTCATCTTTTCTTCTAGAAAATTAGTCCCGTGTCCAAATAAACATGATACAAAGCCCATCAAAAAGTCTCTAAGGCGAGAAGACCTTAGACTTCCTTCTCATAGCTCTATGGTCTCTTGTTCTGCTTAAAGGGAAGCGTCATCACAAAGCTAGTCCATTCGTCATCTGAACTAAGGTTGATACTACCGTGATGACGCTCAACAATATCCTTGGTCATGGCCAAACCAATTCCAAAGTTTCCACCACTTCCCTTGTAAAAACGTTCAAAGAGATGTTCTTGGTCCTCTGGGGAAATAGCAGGGCCGTTATTACTAATTGTAATCTGTAAGTTTTCTCCCTGAGACTTGGTTTCAATCACAATGCAATCTTTAGCATAGCGTACCGCATTAGACAAAATATTCATCAGCGCTCGCTCGATAAGTCGCTCATCTGCCAAAATTTCGACAAAATCATCTTCAAAGCTATGCTCAAAATGAATTCCTTTTTCGTCAGCCTTGTTCTTCAAACGCCAAGTCTGGTCATAGAGTATTTCAGGAACACTGATACGCGCCAAATCCAAATGAGACTGGGTGGATTCCATCTTGGAAATCGTCAGAATGTCATCAACCAGCTCTGCCATTTTTTGACTCTCATCATAGATAACCGAAGCTGCTTGCTTCTCATCCTTGATAACCCCTTCCTTGATTCCTTCTGCATAGCCCTGAATAGACATCAGCGGTGTTCTCAACTCATGACTAGAGTTTTGAAAGAAGATTTGCTGGCTACGCTGATTGGCATCAATCATATCACTCATCTGTTTGACTGTCGCCGAGACGGCCTTGAATTCCTGATAAGGAAGGTCAGGTGCTGTAATTGCTTCCTCACGATTGCCCAGACGGGTAATATAGTCTGTTAAACTCAAAAAAGCCTTGTCTGTCTTGCGTGACGTAAGGTAGATAGAAATGCTGGCTCCCAGACCAATCACTAAAAAGATAATTAACAAGGTGATGTTAATCCAAGTATCCATACTCTCAACAGGAGTCACATTCGCAAAAACAAAGATGTAATAGGTTTTTGCAGTCTCACCTTCACCTGCTTCTCTAACAAAATACTGGTCCAACACCCCTTTATAGGTCCCCATATCGACAGCATACGAATAACCATCAATCATAACTTTGGTCATCTGGCTACCATCAGAAAGCTTAATCCCATCTTCCAAGACGCTACTAGCTGTGGATGATGAACTTAAAGCTGTTGAAGAGCTAGAGCTTACACTAGTCTCTTCCTGATCATCGTGATCGTCAAAATCATCGTCATCATCTTGATCATCCTCATCATCAAAAAATCCCCAAGAATCCGTATGACGGTAAAAATAATTCGTGATGGTTCGCGAGATAGTCTTGTCTGAGAAATCATCCATGCTACTCGACAAATACTTGGTCTCAAAATCCTCATCGACAATAACATAGGTGGTCTCAAAAATGTTTGGTTGAGACCGCTCACTAGTTGCCGAAACACCAGAATAAAGACGGTTAAAAATCGAAAATTGATTTTGAATCGCTGTGCTGGTCTGCTCCTCTATAAAGTAGGACAGGGCTAAATTAAAGATTAACAAGATGGTCGCAAAGGACAGAAAGATAATTGATAGGGGTTGCAAAAAAAGAGTTGTCCTAAGGCTAGACCGTCTGATACGTCTGATTTTCTTTAGACATCTTGACCAGAGCTGATACGGGTAGAGAGCTACTTTAAGCTTTTTTAGCCAGTTTGAACCCATATCCCCAGACCGTTTCAATAAGGACATCGCTTTCTACCTCTCTTAGTTTTTTGCGCAGACGTTTGATGGTATCATCCGTCACCCGTGTCTCGACATCTGTCTCATACCCCCAAACATCTTCTAGTAGCTGTTCTCTTGAGACAGCTTGATTTTTTTGCATCATCAGTACACGAAGCAACTCGAACTCAGTATTGGTCAACTTAATCGGCTTATCTTTAAAATGAGCCGTACGCTCTTTTTCCGACAATTCCAGATCGTCAAATACCAATTTTTCAGTTCCTTCACTATTTTTAAAACCAGGCTGACGCGTCAAAATCGCTTTGACACGCAAGGTTAATTTAATCGGCGAAAAAGGTTTCGTAAAGTAATCATCTGCACCAGCTGAAAAGCCCTGCACAAAATCTCTATCACTATCACGCGCCGTCAAGAGGATAATGGGTACATCTGAACGCTTACGAATGGCTTGGGCAGTCCCAAAACCATCTGTTCCAGGCATCATGACATCTAAGATGACCACATCCGCCTCTTCCTCCATAAAGCGTAGCAAGAGTTGGTCACCTGTCTCAAAAATCTCGACCGTCATGCCCTCATCTCTCAAAAAAGAAGCAATCAGTTCTCGAATGTTTTTTTCATCATCTGCCACATATACCTTTGCCATAAAGGCCTCCTTCACTTGATTATTAGTGTTCATAAAGACTCTACTGTCTTAAAATCTTAGTCCCTTTTATACTATCATAAATACCGCAAAAAAGTGGCTATCCATTACAGAATGCCACAAAATTGCCTTATTTCATTGGTGAAAAATTGTGGCAAATCCTAGGAACTATGACTTACTGGACTCAGGTTGATACTGGGCTAAAAAACTACTGAGATTGTTTGGTAAAGTCTGAGAGGAAGGGCTAACAATCTCAACTTCCGTTGTTCCCGTATCTGTCAAACTACCATCTGCATTCAAGCTAAATTGAGACGAGTGATATTGATAGTAGTTTCCTGATTTAGACAACTGAGGAACCTTGAGGTAATCTTTAGCTAGATTAGGCGTCTCTATTTGCTCACGAAAATGCTTGGCTTTATAGGTTTTGGTATCTGAAAAAATCATTTTGACTTCGCGCGTCGTCAAGAGATAGTAATCATCACCATCCTTGCGGTAGCTTCCTTCACCAAACCAAATCGTTGGATAAACAGCGTCACTTTCTGCGTCTTCTCTAGCTTCCTCTAGCTCCGATGAGGTGTACTCTTCGGCATAGTAATAGACAAAATGACTCTCATCAACTAATTTTATGACCTGACCAAAATCGTAAGATTTGCCAACCTCTAACTTGCTAACCTTTTCTTTCGTTTCTTGACTGACACTGCTAGCAAAATCTTGGGCAGATGACGTCCAATACCAGTCTGTCTCAATAAAATAGGCATCGTATAGGTAATAACCAATCCCACCAAATAGAACCAAGGCTAGTAGTAAGCTCGTCTTTTTCATCAAAGGCTTCATTTTCGGTACCTCTCAATCAGTTTTTTAAAGGACTTTGCACTCTCCTTGACCAAGCTAGCTGCACTTTTACCATCACGCGAAAAATTCCCCTCTTTATTGAAATAGGAATTTTCCCAAAGGAGACGATCATTTTCTTGCCAAATATACTTAAGCTTGTTAGGTGCCTTATAGTGATAGGACAGACTACCCAGATCCTTGCGAAAAGAGGGATCATTTGGAGCAACTGGCTTAACATCCAAGCGACGATGAGTTGCATCGTTGGCATCAGCATAGTTAAAGCTAGCACCGTTAACGATCCCAACTTCTGTGTCTAAGTCAGGATCTATTTCATTTAGAAACTGTCCCTGGCTATTGATGATAAACTCAGTGTGGAAATCCATCACAATCTTGATACTAGATGACATGGTGTAGTCTGGATAAACGACAATATCACGCCCAAACTGACTGGCTTCAAGAGCAATCTTATTATGAAGGCGTGACGATTCGGTCAAATCAAAGCTAGCATCATAGTCATACCGATCTATGCCGATCACTTCACCGATAGTATCTTTTTCATCCTTGGTCGCTAGATAACGTGCCAAGGCATCTTTATCAGATTGAGAGGACTTGCCATAGTTCTGACGCACCCACTGAGCCTGCTGGGCTGATATGACATAGCGAAACTGATGCGTCTTTCTCGCTATATCGGTCTCTTCTGATAAGGTCTTCTTCGGAAAGGCAGTCTGCACCACTTGAGAAAAGCTATCCCAGAAAGAACTGGCTGGATCCAAATCATCTGAAAAGCGAGCAATCAACTGGCGCGTCTCCTCCTGTTTACCAGACAAATCTGACGGCAAACCGACCAATTGATAAACTAAGGCGAGAGCTTGTCGAGCATCTGTAGAACTCAACTGATCCGCTTGAGCAAACCATAGGGCTTGAAAGGTTTGACTCCCAAATATTTGACTCTTTTCATAAGTCTGGTCACTGACAGCTTTCAACTGCGATAGATTGCCTTTACTTGATAGCTCTTCAAAAAAACCATAGGCAATGGCATCATCTGTCCACCCCTGTGTCTGTAATTGTTTAATAAGATTTTTTAAATGTTCTGTTAAGGACTCCTGCTGAGCTTGTGTTAAGGACTTGTCGACCTTCTTCAGATAGCTCGATAGTGCCTCTGTCAAGGCATCACTTCCCAGAGCACTTGCTACTTTTTGCCTTACCTGAGGGGCTACCTGTTTGCTACTAGCTGAGCTTGTCGTACTTTCATCTGCTAATACCTGACTTGGTAGGACTTGAGTCAGTAAAAGTCCTCCTATAAAAAGGACCCAAAAACTATTTTTCTTCATATATGTAGTTTACCATATCAGACAGTCTCAAACAAAACCATTTTACTCAGTTCTAAGTCCCTCGTAAGACAGAAATAGCCTAGACCAAATTGTCTAGACTATAATGCTAATAGAACTGATTAAAAGGAGGGGAATCTATCTTATGAAATCTTATTTGCTACTCTCTTGGTTGTTGGCATAGACCGTTTCCCATTGACTGTCAGAAACCTTGTACTTTTTGAAAATCGCTTCTTTGGCATCTTTAGCCGTTTGGTAATCTTTTTCTAGACTTGCTACAGATGATTCAAAGGCTTTTAGTTGGCTCGCATAAGTTTTTTCGACTTCTGCTGCCTCATTGGCATCCTTAACAAGAGCTACTTTTTCCTTATCATTTAAGGCTGTTGAAGCATTGATTTCTGAGATTAGAGTCTTTGTAGCTTCTTCAGTTGTTGGCTCTTTGTCAGTTTCAGTCGTGTCTGAGCTGTCTGACGATTTGCTGGTTTCATCTTGAGCAGTATAGAATTTTTCCCAAGTGCTTTCATTGTCTGCGTAGGCTGCTTCTGAGGCTTTGTAGTAATCACTGAGCTGACTATCTTCTTTAGCTTCGATTTCTTTGTCCAACTTATCGAGAGTAGCATCATATTTAGCTGCTTTCTTAACTGCAGTGGTGAAGTTAGTCTTTTCAGCGTCAGTCAAACTGCTTTTTGGAATTAAAGTCAAGAGTTCTTTCGTTTCTTGAGCGTGTGTCCACTCTGTTTCTTTACTTGTTTCTGTTGTTATTTGAGTAGTTGTTGATTGATCAGCCGAAACGATGCTCGTAGCAGAGGCTGCCATTCCCAATGTTACTGTCGCTAATAAAAGTGTTGTTTTTAGTGAAAAGAATTTTGTTTTCATGTGTGTCACATTCCCATCTTAATAGTGATGGCCTTTCTTTGTTATGACCTTATTATAGCCTAGGCTAGATTGTCATGTTCGGTCATTATTAGGAAAAATTGTGGCAAAATTGAATCACTCATTGTGGCAGTTTTTTTGCTGTTTGACTAATCGTCTAAATCGCTTTCGCTCTGATTTGATAGCCTGCGCCAGCGATTGTCCACCAACAGCATATAAACCTCGCTTATTGTAGAGACTATTTTCTAAACGCCAGTGGAAAAAGCCAGCCTTAGCGCTAGCATAACCCTTAGTCGCCCGACGCCGACACAAGGGGTCATGTGGCCCGACAGGATGAACATCCAGATCTTGATGGCGATACCAACGCCCGTAGTTAAAACTAGCAGTGTTGATCCTCCCAGCCTGACTATTAGAACCAGGCTCTAGCAGACTCAGTAACTCTCCCTGACTAGACAAGATAAACTCGCTATGGTAGTGCAATATAATCTTAATGTTCACACGTTCCAGCTGGTCTGGAAAAGAACCATCTGACCGCCGTCGCTTATTGTGAAAAGCTCCTAAATCCCATGTCCAAAAACGGTGCTGAGCGAGATAACTTGCTAGAGCTTGCCCATCAGTCATACCGTCTTTTCGGTAATGGCGCCTGACATAATCAGCTTGCTGGGCAGAAATCACATAGCGGAGCTGATGAACTTGTCGTTCTAAAAGCCCTTCTTGACTGCTAGTCTGCACTGGAAAGGCAAGGTTGACCACATCAGCTAATTCTCGCCAAAACGGATCATGAGGAGCCAGATAATCATCAAAAGCTGCTAAAAGCTGCGCTGTCTGTCTAGACTCCCCAGTCACCTCTTCTGGCATCCCAATAAGGTTCATAAAATCCACTAAAAGCTCCCTTGCAGAGACATGATTTAATTGCACCAATTCTCGCTTCCAATACAAACGAAAGCTATCATCACCTATTTTCATGAGATTATTATAACACACTAGCAACTTCGTCAACCACCAAGAAGAGCCCTAAAAGTCGAGTAGCCTCACACATCATAAAAAGCCCTAGACACCATAGTATTCTCGGACTTTAACAAACAGTAGCATTACAACAGCTACTTTCCTTCTGGACGACAGAGTTCTTCTATTAAATAGATGATAAAATTAGTCAAAATGCTCAAACCTATTGTAAGCAAAATACCCCAAATGAGTTTAGGCATACTCAAAGTACGCAACCCATCAAATAGGATAACTCCCAAACCTCCTCCATTAATCGTTGAAGCAATCGTTGCAATAGCAATAATAGATGTTGCTGCCAAACGAAGCCCTGAAAAAAGAGAGGCCTGAGCAAGAGGAAGCTCCACCTTAAATAGCAACTGCCGTTTACTCATCCCCATACCCATTGCTGCTTCAACAATACTGCTGTCTACCTGAGTTAAACCTGCTATAAATGTTCTAACCAGTATATACTGCGCATAAATAACAAGAACAATAATGGCTGTAGTGGTTCCCAGCCCAGTTAGTGGAATCAAAAGTGCAAACAGAGCAAAAGAAGGAATAGCGTAAAGCAACGATAACACATAGACCGAAACTTGCCTCAAGTAGGGATTAAACCATAACAATACAGATACTACCATCGCTAATAGTAAGGCAATGACTAAGGCAGTGCCTGATAAGATTATATGCTCCAGTGTTGCACTAATCAGCTTATCTGCAGAAGTTTGAAGGTAATCAATCATGCACAAACCTCCAAATATCTTCTTGATTTTTTGCTGTTTCAATTAGCTTGTTAACAAAGGGACTAGCTGGATTTTGGATAATCTCCTTAGGTTTAGCAAACTGGACAATTTTCCCCTCATCCATAATCAACACGCGAGTACCTAATCGAAAAGCCTCGTAGAAATCGTGGGTAATAAAAATAAATGTTTTATCATTTAACCGATGATGAATAGTCAATAACTCTTCTTGCAAATCAGCACGTGTGATAGCATCAATTGCTCCAAACGGTTCATCAAAGAGCATTACATTAGGATCAGCCGCTAAGGCTCGCGCTACTCCGATTCGTTGTTGCTGGCCCCCAGATAGTTTACTTGGATAACGTTTCGCATAAGTTTCCTCTGGTAATTTTACTAAGGATAGCAATTCTGAGGTTCGCTGGCGGATTCTTTCCTTGTCCCATCCTAGTAACTTAGGTACTGTAGCAATATTATCAGCCACCGTCAAGTGAGGAAAAAGCCCTATCTGTTGCACTACATAACCAATCTGACGTCTTAAAGCTACCGCATCTAGTTTTGCTATATCTTTCCCGTCAAAAAGTATACTACCTTTGGTCGGCTCAATCAATCGGTTGAGCATTTTAAGGGTTGTTGTTTTTCCTGATCCTGATGTTCCTAGGATAGTGATAAACTCTCCTTGATCAATTGTTAGACTGATATCGTCAACTACTGTTTTGTTCTGATAACTCTTACTGACATGTTCAAACTTGATTATGTGATTTGCCATCTTGTCTTCCTTTTTTCTATTACTCAAAGATAACTTCGTTTATCTGCTATTTTAAATACTATTTAATACTGTCATAATAGGACTTCGCAACTGCTGTGTAATCTTCACCATCAACATCAACTTTAGCATTAAGTTTAGTAACTACCTCAGTTGTCAAACTAGCTGTTACCTTATTAAGAATAGCCTTGATATCTGGATAGCGCTTTAGTAAGTCATCTCTGACTATCGGAGCTAAATTATAAGGAGGCCAAAATTGTTTATCATCTTTTAGCAAGGTATAGTTATCTGTATTCACCAACTGTCCTTCAGTCGTATAGGCTGGTGTTACATCCGCCTCATTATTTTCTAGCACTGTGTATTTGAGACTATTATCATAAACTGCAGAAGACTTCCAATTAAAAGCTCCGTAGGTAGCTTCTAGACCTGACAACCCATCTTCACGCTGGTCAAACTCTCCCTGAGAAGCAAAGCGTAAGGCAGAGGCATTGGCTTGTAAATCTGATATCGTCGCAATCCCCAAGTTTTTGGCTACCTCTGTACGAATCACCAAGCCTTGACTATCGTTGGCTTCTGCATAGTCTAACCAAGTCAGATTAAATTTTTTCTGATAGTCCTTCTTCACTGTTTCGTAAACCTTCTTAGGATCTGTCTGCATCCTCTCTCCTAAGACCGAAAGTAGACCAGTACCTGTGTATTCAGGATAGAGATCAATGTCATCATTAACAATAGCTTGATGAATCAAAGAACTAGAAATATTCGAGATGCGTTTAACAGTATATCCTTTATCTTCTAGAGCAAGAGCATATACCTCTGAAACAACTAGATTCTCAGTAAAATCTTTTGAGCCTATACGGATCGTTTTCGAAGACTGAGTCTTTACTGATGCTGTTTTATGGTTTCCATACCAAAGGAAACCAACCACTAAAATAGCAACAATCCCTAACAAGATAGCTAAAGTAAGCTTTTTATTTTTCATAATAGTTAACCCCACTAATCCCTAAATCAAAAACAAGCATACATAAAAAAGATAACAAGGCAACAGAACCGCCACCAATCACTAACAAGTCATAACGGTAAAGACCTAGCCCTGTAAAAATTAATGTTCCAAGACCACCTCCACCAATATAGGTCGCCAATGTTGCACTAGCTATAATTTCAACCAAAGCAAGCTTAGTACCAGTAAGAATATAAGGAATTGCCAGAGGGAACATCACATTTTTTAAAAGTTCTTTATTTGTCATCCCTAGACCAATTCCTGTCTCTATCAAATCTTTAGGAATCTCTGAAAAACCTAAAATAGTATTTAATAAGATTGGAGGAACAGCTAAAAAAACTAATGCAATCAGTGCTGGCCAAGTCCCTACACCGATCAAAGGAATAAAGAAAAAAAGTACACCTAAACTAGGAATAACACGTAATCCCTGTGATAACAAGAGAGCTAATTGCTTCAAAAGTGAATGACGATAACACATATAACCAAGCGGTAATCCAATTAATAAGGCAAAAAATAGTGCAGACAAACTCAAACTGATGTGTTGCCAAAGATAGAACCAGTAAGTGTTACTATTTTCGGCAAAATACTGAACAATTTCTTTAATCATATACCTCTTCTCCTAATCTTCCAATGGTTGGGGATAACAAGATGACTAATCAACTGATAGATGAGCCATCTTCTGAATAACGACTATTACCCTTATTTTTCTTTATCAAAAAGACTATGAATACACATTTGACTAATCTTCCTTGATATACCTCCTAAAACAGCATAAAGCTGATGCTGGTCTTCTAACGTTCCATACTGATCGAAAATTAAATGAAATACCTTACGCGTTAATTTACCTAAAGGAGGTTCGGTTGGAAAACGAAGAGCAATCGCTTGAGTCGCATAGAGTAATTCTATCGTCAATAAATCATACAATTTTTCTGTAATAACCTCCAACTCCTGAATAATGAGGGGGAGGTTAGTTTGTCTATCCTCCATTTCTCCTGCTAGAGGGTAGGAGACATTCGATAAAATTTGACAGGCATGATGGATCTCTACATCTAAAGTCATAGCTGTTTTTTGCAAGGCTTGCAATCCAAAAAACTGGCTATCATCAGCAGTAAGAAAGCGTGATAGACCTGTAAAATCTGGATTTCCCAATTTAATCATACGTTGAACAGAAGCGTTTGATACATGACTCAAGGCAACATTTAACATCTCAATAGCCAGAGTAACATTTAATGTTTCAAAATGAGGTGTTGACAGAATACGCCCCGTCGTGATATCCACCATAGGATTGTCATCTGAAGATTCCCATTCATCATAGAGCTGCTTTTTAACATAAGATAGACTATCATAAGCTGCACCATGAATTAGGGTGACATTTCGAAAACTCAGAGGGTCTTGAACCCCTGAACTGTTTTTCTCAAAAAGGTAACTCCCCTCAAGCACACACTTGACATGTCTGTAACTGCATTGATGTCCCGATAAAGCTTTATTTCTAACAACACTATCATCTAAGGGAGTCGTGTTTCCATCTAAAGCTTCTAGTGACATCCCGTAAGCCAGATCATACCACTTTAGAATTCGCTCAAGTTTTGGAACAAGCAATGCCAACCTTGCAAAGGATGCAGCATTTGAACTAATGACAGAAAGACCATCTTTAGCTCCAAAATGAATCGGTTTTAATCCCAAGCTTTCAAAGACTTCTTTGGCAGTGTAGCGTTTCCCTTGATAATCTACTAACCCCTCACCTAATAAAGCCAATCCAATATAGGATAGTATGCCAATATCTCCTTCTCCTATTGAGCCTTTTCCATTGACAACAGGGGTAATCCCCAAATTTAAAAAATCAACTAGACGCTCAGCAATCGCTACCTGAACTCCAGAATAGCCTTTAACCATATTGTTTAAATGAATCAGCATGGTAGCTCTTACTTCTTCAATGGTCAATTCTGGTTCGATACCCACACAATGAGCATATATTAACTGACGATTAAAATGATCAATATCATTTATCGGAATACGACGATCCTTGTTTTTTCCAACTCCAGTGTTTAACCCATAAATCGCTTGATCTCCTGTTAAAGCCTCTAGAACAACTTGACGAGCTGTAGTCATTCGTTCAAAAGAGTCCTGGGAAATGCTAACAATCTCTCCCTTGACAACACGTTGGACATCTTCAATGCTAAGTTCATATCCTGTTAATTCCATCTGCTACTACTTTCCAAAACTATAACGATAAAGCTCTATTCCAAGAGAATCTTCAACTTCTGGATAAACAGTCGGATCTGTTACACCCGAACTAAGTGGAAAATGATGTTTATCTATCTTAGTCAATGTGACTTCCTGTCCAACCTCAACTTCATTATTACTAAGGGCATGAGCATCCTCAGATCTAAACAGAGTAATGACGTCTGGATAAGTTGATAATCGCTCTCCTTTGTCATTTTCAACGGCCATATACTCATTTTGAACATGAATGTAAAGAAAATCTGTTCCTGTATCAACGACGATTTTTCCAATATCAAACGCTTCATCCGTATAAACAATTTCTTTTTCCACTACCTTACCTTTACCAAGAATCTCTCCTTGTGTTGATGCTATTATGGCATCAACTACAGTTGCTGCCCCCTCAGTGTTATTCTTTAGTATGGTATATCCCAAATTAATGGCTCGTGACAAACCACCCAACACAGCGTTTTCTTTAATATACTTTGCTGTTAACGGATGACGAGCTGCTGCTATAAAGCCACCAGATAAATCCGAAGCAATTCTTAATATCTTAGAAGTATAGGCTGCTGTTCCTTCAACCACCAATTCAATGTGTCGCCCTGTTTCCCAACGTCCACCAGAGACAGCTTGGATAGTCTGATAAGAAAGGTCATTAGCAACTCCCATATTACCCATTTTTCCAGTAGGATGAGCTCTGATATCTCCTGTAGCATCTACAACAGCCAATCCTAAAGCAGCAGCTGCTAACCATCCATTTGTAGAACTTGATTTTCCATTTTGTGGTGTCATAATGCCTTTAATTTTCTCAGGATTAGGATGTTTTTCGATAAGCAATTCAACTGCCCTAATGTAGTCTTTTCCTAACATTTGCCAATCAGTTGTTCCTCCAGGCGCACCTATTGCTGTCTGTGTAATAATTAGATCATCTTCATCCAGTTCATCAATACTAATCAACTTAACAGGTGATAAAGTTACCGCAGCAGTTCCCATCTCTAAACCATGTTCATAGAAGCCGCCACCTCCACTAGCATAGACAGAACCTCCCAAACAAGCAGCCAAAACATCTTCTTTTGTTAAATAGCGAATTGTCATTTAAAACCCTTTCCATTTTATATTTAGTATTCAAAACATTGACTAAAATGTTTTATTTATCAAGGCAACAGACTTTCCTAATATCCTACTTCCCCAAAGTCATTAGTATTAATTCTTCTAATTCCTTTTTTCTCAACTTCATCCAAAGAATCCTCATAACCTGCATCTGCATACCTCAACACACCTAGACTAGTATCATTGGTCAAAGATAGAGATAATCGCTCTGCTGCTTCTGCACTACCATCGGCTACAATAGTTAATCCTGCGCTCTGCATAAAGCCCGCGTAACCTCCACCACCAGAGTGAATAGCAACAAGATCTGCTTTAGAAGAAGTTGCTAACAAAGCATTAAGCAAAGGCCAGTCAGCAATAGCATCTGAGCCATCTTTGAGAGATTCTGTCATGATATTAGGATGTGCCATCGCCCCAGCATCTAAATGATCTCGAGTGAAGGCTACAGGCGCCGAAATAATTCCTTTTGCCACTAAGTCATTGACAGCTAAAGCTAAGGCAGTTCTCTCCTCATGACCTAACCAACCAATTCTAGCTGGTAGTCCCTGAAAAGGAACTTGTGTTTTTGCTAATGAAATCCACTCTGAAATTATCGAATTATCAGCAAAATGCTCCAAGATATAATCGTCAATGATTGTAATATCATCTGGGTTTCCTGATAAAGCTATCCATCGAAATGGTCCAATAGCACGCTCAAACAAAGGTCTCAAAAAAGCTTCGGTGAAAATTGGAATGTCAAATGCATTTTCAACACCAAAACGTCTCGCTTGTGTTCTGATGTTATTACCGTTATCAAAAACCTTAGAACCTCTTTGTTGAAAAGCTAAAATACTGCGCACTTCTTTCGCTAGTGATTGACCAGCATCTTGCTCAAGTTGAGCAGGATTTTGTGTTCGCACCTCTTTTACCTTATCTAAACTATATCCTTCTGGAACATACCCATAGAGCAAGTCGTGCGCTGCAGTTTGATCACTCACAATATCTGGTACCAATCCCTTGTCTAAAATCTGCTGATACACTGTTGCGGCATTACCAATTAAGGCAACGGATATAGGCTTTTTAGAGTTCTTACCTTCTTCAATCCAATCGAGTGCCTTATCTAAATTATCAGTTTTTTTATCCACATAGCCAATCGATAGCCTTTTATCAATATTTTCCTCATTGACATCTACTACAAGAATACTCGCACCAGCAAATTTACCAGCTAAAGGTTGAGATCCTCCCATACCTCCCATACCAGCTGTTAAAATCCACTTACTAGATAAATCGTTATCATAGTAAAGCTGAGCAATAGATTTAAAAATTTGGTAAGTTCCTTGTAAAACTCCCTGAGAACCAATGTATTGCCAATCTCCTGCTGTTAATCCACCCCATGCAATCAGATTTTTCTCGTAAAGCTCATAAAAGTGTTCAGGGGTTGCCCACTTTCCGACTAAATTTCCATTAGCCATAATGACTAAAGGAGCGCTAGAATGTGTTTTTACAATACCGATAGGCTTACCAGATTGAATAATCAAAGTCTCATCTTCCTCTAGAACTTTGAGACTATCAACTATTGCTCGGTAAGAACCCCAATCACGTGCTGCCTTTCCAAGTGACCCATAAACCACCAAATTATCTGGATCTTCACCATTTTCTAAAACATTTTCCAATAAACGAAGTAAGGCTTCCTGTCTCCATCCTTTGGTACGTAATTGATTTCCACGTTGTGCTTTTATTGTCATCTTTTCCCCTTTCTATCATCCATACTCCAAAATATTAATCCTGACGATAATCTCATCTTATCATCAACGACTCTATTTGCATAAGCTTAATATTTTATGGTCGGCTATAAATTTTCTTTATACCAAAAGCAGATTGACAAGATTAACTATATACCCCGCTCCAAAATACAGATACCAAAAAAGCAACCGCTAGTAAAAACACTAGCGATTGCTTACTTATCCCAAACCTAAAGAAAACGATTGTCTGAGTTAGGTAATTCTATCCCATTGATCCGTTTTTCTAAAATCGTAACACATGACTTGCTGACTATCACGGATAGGGCAGATTGTTGCACAGATTGAAAAAACATCCAGCAGCATCTGATCTGTAAAGACTTCTGAGGGCTTACCCGTCTGATAGACTTTCCCTTGATGAAGTGCCACGACCTGATCAGAATATTTTGATACCAGTGGTAGTTCGTGCAAAACAATAACGATCGTCTTCCCTTGCTCAACTTGCAATTTTTTCAAGAGTTCAATGAACTCAATTTGATGATTAACGTCAAGATAAGAGGTCGGCTCGTCTAAGAAAATATAATCGGTATCCTGTGCTAAGACCATCGCCAAAAAAGCACGTTGAAGCTGACCGCCACTCAATGATAAAACTGACTGGTCCGCAAAGTCTGACAAGCCAACCCAGTCCAAGGCTTTTGCCACCAAGTCTTTATCAGTCTGACTAAGTGGTAGAAAAAGTTTCTTACTATGATAACGCCCCAGCGATACAAAATCTACAACGGATATATCTTCGATCACCTTGGGCGACTGAGGAAGAAAAGCGATGCGCTTTGTCCTCTCTTTAGACTTGAGGCTTTTGAGGTCCTGACCATCTAAAAAGGTCTGACCTTTTTTCACAGGAATGATGCCCAACATAGCCTTAAGTAGACTGGATTTGCCACAGCCGTTAGGCCCGATAAGAGAGATAAACTGCCCTTCTTCTAACCTCAAGGAAATTTGATCTAATACCTTTCTTGTCCCATAGGACAAATCAAGATTTGAAACCGTTATTACCATTGTCTCCCCCTCCTTTGTAATAAAACGACTAAGAATCCCAAGCCACCAAATAGTGATAGGAAAAGATTAGTTGGCAGAATTGTCTCAAAGAGTTGATGGGCTAGAACATCACTCATCAAAACACTGGCCGCCATAAAAAGAATACTCGTCAACAAGTGCACCCCAAACTGTCTCGCATAATAAGGTCGAAAGACATGAATAGCTGTAAAAGCAACAAAGGGAAAATTAGCTCCCAAAATCAAACTCAGAGCAATGCACAGCGACATCAATCCGAAGAAAACGACATGATAAACCTTCAATGATAAGCCCAGGCTCTGCGCCAACTCACGATCCTGTTGCAATAGCCTAAAGGGCCTTAAAAGACCTAAGAATACTAGCAAGGCTAAAATGGACAAGAGAAGAATCCAGACGCTTAGGGATAATGACAATTGATCAAAATTTCCTCTCATCAATAGAGCAATAATATCCTTAGCCTCACCAGAGTAGGTTTTCAGGTAGGTCAAAATCATCTGAAAAAAAGCATTAACGCCAATTCCTAGCAATAACAACAGATTACCATCTAACTCACTAGTACCAGTCATGGCAAAACGATACATCATCAAAGAAAAGAGCAAAACGCTCAAGCCCGATAGACTCACAATCCCCCAATAGGGCATGCCTCTAAAAAAGGGAATATAGAGATAGGACAGGGCTAACACAGTCATGGCAATTGTTGAAAAGCCTAAGGCACTGGGATCTGCTAAGTCATTCTTTGAAATGGCCTGCAAGATCAACGTCGCTATAACCAATAAGATAGCCACTGCACAACTGGCTAGTATGGCTGGTAGGCGCAGCTGATTGAAAATAAAAAGCGCCGATGATTGACCTGCCAAAAGATCAAAAAAGAAATCCAAAGATAAGTGACGATCCTTGATGCTAACTTTTAGAAAAAGGGACAGGCAAAAATAGGTAACAACCAGTACAAAAGGATAGAGAAATTCTGATTTTTTAGACATGTCTTCCTCCATTTCGTTTTAGTAGCCAAAAGAAAAATGGGAGACCAAGTAAGCTAATCACAAATGATATTGGGGTCTCATAAGGGTAACGAATCAATTTAGCCAAGATATCTGCTACTAAGAGCAGAATAACACCAAAGAGACTGGTCATCATAAATTGAGAAACAACACCTTTGATTTTCAACAGACCTACCAAATTTGGGACAATCAAGCCAACAAAGCCCAGCTTTCCAACAAGGGACACCGCTACAGCACTCAAGCAAGTCGCTAGCAAGAAAGCAATGATTTTCAAGCGATACACTGGCATCCCCAGACCTTTTAAGACCTCTTCTTCTAAGTAAAATCCCTCCAACTGAGGCAAGAGATAAACCAAAAATGGCACCACTAATAGACAGGTTCCAAGCATTAGCCAAACATCTAACCAAGTCGCATCTGTTACACTACCGACAAAATAGAGACTAACTTCTTGAAAAAAACTCATCTGATAGGCAAATAAATTAGCCAAAGAACCAATCACATTTCCAACAACAATCCCAATCAGTACCAGACGCGTTTTTAAAAAACCACCAGGCACTAAGGCTGCGATGCCATAAACTACCGCTAGACTCAATAGAGAAAATCCTATCGAGAAAACAGCTAAAAGCAAACTAGACGAAATGCCTAGAAATTTAGCAAGAACCAAGCCCAAAACAGCACCGTCAACCAAGCCCAGCATGGATGGTGATGCTAGATTGTTTTGTGAAACCTTCTGCATCAAAAATCCTGAAACAGAGACTGCAAATCCTGTCAACAAGGTTAATAGCAAGCGTGGAAGACGCAACTGATACACCAACTGACTAGCTGAGGACTCCTTAAGCATGAGCCCATCTATAAGCACTCCTAATTTTAGACTACTTGAGCCAATGAGGAGAGAAAAAAACATTAGAATGATTATCGATAAAATCGAACTTATATAGTAATATTTACGAATAACGATTACTCCTTTCCGAATAATATACTAGCACAAAGCGCTCATTTGGTCAAAATCATTCGGATATTGACCATTTTCTCATTTTAGGTTATATTAAGATAGTAAGCCCTTTCTCACAGAGATAACAACCTTATTTAAAAAGGAAAAGCTTACAATAAAACAAAGGAGAATGTGATGAAAAAATCTCACTTCATATATATTTGCTTAGTTCTGTTGGTGCTCATCGGAGCCCTCTTTGTATTTGCTAGACGTAGTCAAGAGACGAAAACAACACAGACATCAACTGCTAGCAGCCACTTTACCAGCAAGACAATCACGCATGATTTTGGGACAACCAAACTCGATAAAGAGCCAAAAAAGATTGTTATTCTCAACAATCTCTACGGTGAAATCCTTCTTCCTCTAGGAATTACCCCTGTTGGAGCAACAACGGCTCAGGTTGGAAGCCAAGAATTCTCAACACTCTTTAAGAAAACCTTTAAAAAAGCAGAGGTCGTTTCTGTCGGTTGGCAAAAGACGCCTGATCTTGAGAAAATCGCAGAGCTAGAACCTGATGTGATCTTGATGACCGTGCATCAGCAAGACCTCTATGATAAACTCAACCAGATTGCCCCTACCATTGGCTATCAGATCAACACTGAGAGCAACTGGGATTTTCGTGATACTGCCTTGAAAGTGGCTGATATTTTCGATAAAAAAGATCAGATGCAAAAGGCCATCGACGAGCTAGACCAAAAACAAGCCAAGTTTGCTCAAAAAGTAAAAGCAACCTACGGCAACCAAAGGTTGATGTACGTCCGTGTAACTGAAAAAGATATCCGCTACTACGGTTATGGACGCTTCGGATTCCTTTACGAAACCTACGGTTTCAATCGTGCTGAAAGCTTCAATCCATCTGATATGTATCAGTTAATTGATAGCGAAAAATTATTGCAACTCAACCCTGATCTTCTCATTGTTCAAGCAGACTCAGAAGACTTGCTCAAAACTAAGCTCAAAGAATCTAGCGTTTGGGGTCAACTCAAGGCAGTCCAAAACAAAAAAGTTATCTATGCCGACTACTCAACCTATATGTTAGGTTTCGGATTAATGTCTCAAGACGCTATTATGAGTCAAATAGAAAAAGAATGGCTTGACTAGCAAACACCTTTCTTAAAACTGGTAGACACTTTGATTTTGTCTGCCAGTTTTTTATTTCTTGCTTAAATAACCTACTATAGTCTATAGACTTATCTAGCCGCTCAATCAGCCTCCAGATAAATGACCAACTCTCCTAACTTCAGACGATATCAGTCGCAAATAAGCTAGTCTTTAAACTTTTTAAGGTTAAGTTCTTTGAAAGCCTTTACCTTAAGAAAAAATATTTGACAAATATAGGCATTCGTACCAAAGTATATATAGTTACCTATGTAATTATAACAACTGGTCCTTTTTGAAAGGATTATCGCTAAACCGACACCTGCCGATCTAGTATGACCCGAGAAAAATCTTCTAGCTGTTAATAATTATCGGAACAAAAATGACTATCTTAGATAGTAAAAAGATCGGAGAACTATGACTACTCAAAACTACGATATTCATGGCAAGCCGTATAATCGGACTGCACTGCTTATCCTCTTGTTGATTGCAACCTTTGCTGGGATGCTAAACCAAACCAGTCTTGGTACAGCTATACCAACATTAATGAAAAGTTTCGATATTTCCTTATCGACTGCACAGCAAGCAACCACTTTCTTCCTATTAGCAAATGGGATTATGATTCCCGTATCAGCCTTTTTAGCCACGCGCTTTTCAACAAAATGGCTCTACTTTGTCTCTTACGGCATCCTTATTGTAGGGCTATTTTTAGACGTTTTTGCACCGACAGATAACTGGGGTATTTTCCTTATTGGTCGTATTGTCCAAGCATGTTCTGTCGGTATTACCATGCCTTTGATGCAGGTAGTTATCGTTAACATCTTCCCTGCGGAGCAACGCGGTACTGCCATGGGCTTAAATGGATTAGTTGTCGGTCTTGCACCAGCAATCGGTCCAACACTGGCAGGATGGGTCTTGAAACAAGACTTTGTTCTATTTGATACTAACCTTGAATGGCGTGCTATCTTTATCCTTCCTCTTGCTATCTTGATTGTTTCTTTCTTGTTGATTCCATTTATCCTCAAGGATGTTATCAAAAATGAGGATGTTAAGCTTGATATTCTATCTCTTATCCTCTCAGTTTTAGGTTTTGGATCTTTCCTTTGGGGATTCACTAACGTTGCCACTTACGGTTGGGGAGACTGGGGCTATGTTATCACTCCTATCTTGATTGGGGTTGCCATTATCTCATTATTTGTCTGGAGACAATTGAAACTTGACGAACCTTTCTTAGATGTTCGTGTCTTCAAAGTCAAACAATTCTCTGTGACAACTATCGCTATTTCCCTATCAATGATGGCTATGATGGGGGTTGAGATGATGTTACCAACCTACCTTCAAAATGTCCACGGTCTTTCTGCACTTGATGCTGGTCTTGTGCTACTGCCTGGAGCTCTAATGATGGAGATTGTCAGCCCAATCGCTGGTCGTGTCTACGATAAAGTCGGTGCGCGTCGTCTTACCATGATTGGATTTATCATCCTTGGCTTAGGAACGATTCCTTTTGCGTTTCTGACAGCAAAAACAGCTGACCATTTCATCACTCTCTTGTATGCCGTTCGTATGTTTGGTATCGCTATGGTAATGATGCCATTGACAGCCAGTGCCATGAGTGCCCTTCCTAAACATGAAATCACCCACGGTACTGCTGCCAATAATACTGCTAGACAGGTTGCGTCAGCCATTGTTGTCGCACTTCTATCAAGTGTCACTCAAAACGTTATTAATACAAATAAACCAACTAAAGCATTGTTAGACAAGAACCCTCTAGATTATGCTTCAAAAATGATCAATGCTAGCCTTGATGGTTTCCATGTATCATTTGCAATTGGCTTCTCATTTGCTGTGTTAGGTGTTATTGCAGCCTATTTCTTACACAAAGGCAAAGTAATCGAAGAAAGAGAGGAGTTCTAAAATGATTGTCCTTATTATTTCATTAGCCACAATCTTAACATTTGTTACTTGGATGCTCATTGATCGTGCTATCATCCGAGTTCCCCTAGGAATCCTATCCCTTCTTATTCTTGCTGGTTCTATTTGGCAATTGACTGACCACTTCGTTAACCATACTGGCATGAAAATCACTACAAAAACAAGCACTAAAACCATTTACACTGCTGGTGATACTAGTGCAACCTACGGTGTTCTCATCACTAAAGAAATCGGAACTGATTCTGGAAACTATGTTCTTGTCTATCGTGATAAAACGACAGACACTGATAGCAGTGCCCACTTCATTCCTGATACAGACAATCCTGTAGAAGCTTCTAAAGTTACAACAAACTATCAACTCACTGATAGTAAAAATGCGACGGTCACTACCGTAACCAAACGTTACACTTGGGATTCTGATTTAGCAGAATGGCTCTATGGCTTCGCTGGAGAAGAAGGTGAGGTCGTCTCAAAAACCATTACAGCTAAAGTCCCTGAGAAAACATGGTTAGTCTTAACAGACAAACAAGCTGAAAAGTTAAAAACATTGATTCCACAAATCCAAGCCAAGGCTAAAGCTCAGGCAGCTGCAAATCCAACTGCTACCGCAGCCCTTCAAGCTCTTGCTAAAACAAACCCTGAACTCTATGCTGAACAGCAAATTAAAATGATTAAATCAGCACTTAATATCAAATAATACGAAGCAAAAAACTTACTCCTTTATGGTCAGTCCTTGACTAAAATGAGTAAGTTTTTTGATTAGCTAACCTGAGACCAAATGCTTCAGTCAATAAGTATCTTTTGTAAATGATAAGTAAAAAAGCTGAGAATAAGATCTCAGCTTTTCACTTATCAGCTTATGGATTAGTCTTCATCCACTCGTGACTTACGGGCAATATCTGCTAGAATATCTGCTACAAAGGCATCAAGAGCCTTAGTCTCAGTCGCCTTACTTCCATAACGACGAACGTTAACAGCACGATCTTCCATTTCTTTGTCACCCACGATCAATTGATATGGAATTTTTTGTGTTTGAGCTGCACGAATCTTGTACTGCATTTTCTCGTTACGGTCATCCACTTCGGCACGGATACCACGATCTTTAAGGGCTTTAGCCACTTCCCAAGCATAGTCAATGTGAGCTTCGTTTGAGATTGGGATAACAGACACTTGTTGTGGTGCCAACCAAGTTGGGAAGGCTCCCTTGTAGTTCTCAATCAAGATCGCTGTAAAGCGTTCCATAGTTGAAATGACACCACGGTGAATCATGACTGGACGGTGTTCCTCACCATCTGCACCGATGTATTTAAGGTCAAAACGTTCTGGAAGAAGGAAGTCAAGTTGGATTGTTGACAAGGTTTCTTCATTTCCAAGAGCTGTTTTCACTTGGATATCAAGTTTTGGACCATAGAAGGCTGCTTCGCCTTCAGCTTCAAAGTACTCAGCACCCATTTCATCAAGGGCCGCTTTCAACATGCTTTGAGCATTTTCCCACATCTCGTCATTATCATAATATTTTTCCTTATCTTCAGGATCACGATAAGACAGGCGGAAACGGTAGTCGTTTAGATTGAAATCAGCATAAACATCAATAATCAACTGAAGGGCTTTTTGGAATTCCTCTTGGATTTGCTCTGGTGTAACAAAGAGGTGACCATCGTTCAATGACATCTCACGTACACGTTGAAGACCTGTAAGAGCACCTGATTTTTCATAACGGTGCATCATACCAATCTCAGCGATACGAATCGGAAGCTCGCGATATGAATGCACATGGTGTTTGAAGACTTGAATGTGGTGTGGGCAGTTCATCGGACGAAGAACAAACTCTTCTCCATCACCCATATCCATAGTTGGGAACATATCTTCTGAATAGTGCTCCCAGTGACCAGAAGTCTTGTAAAGTTCAACAGATGCTACTGGTGGTGTGTAAACATGTTGGTAACCTGACGCCAACTCTTTATCAACGATATAACGTTCCAACTCACGACGAATGGTTGCACCATTTGGTAACCAGAATGGCAAACCTTGACCAACTTCTTGTGAAATCATAAAGAGGTCAAGCTCTTTACCAAGTTTACGGTGGTCACGTTCTTTTGCCTCTTCACGACGTTGAAGATAAGCTTTAAGATCTTTTTTATCAAACCAAGCCGTACCATAAACACGTTGCATCATGGCATTATCGCTATTTCCACGCCAGTAAGCACCAGCTACGTTAAGTAGGTGGAAGACTTGGATACGACCAGTTGATGGCACGTGTGGGCCACGACAAAGGTCAACGTACTCACCCTGACGATAGATAGTAAGTCCACCCTCATCTTCTGAGTGTTCTTCGATCAACTCAAGTTTGTATGGGTCGTTTTTAAAAATCTCACGCGCTTGGTCTTTAGTTACTTCTTCACGAATAGATGGGAAGTTTTCTTTGACGATTTTCTTCATTTCTTCTTCGATACGAGGAAGATCTTCATTTGAAATTTGACCTGCTTGGTTATCTGTATCATAGTAGAAACCATCTTCGATAGCAGGACCAACTCCTAAGTGAATATCTGGGAAAAGACGGCGAGCCGCTTGTGCAAAAAGGTGAGCTGCTGAGTGACGAAGAACAGGAAGAGCATCTTCGTGATCAGGAGTCACGATTTCGATGCTACCATCTTCAGTAATAGCACGTGTTGTATCAATAAGCTTGCCGTTGAATTTACCAGCCAAAGCTTTTTTAGCAAGGGATTTACTGATTGACTCAGCAATCTCAACAGTTGTTACGCCAGATTGGTACTCACGAACAGCACCATCAGGAAAAGTAATAGTAATCATAAGTTAGACATTAAGGACAGTCGCTTGAGCAAATACGAGCCGCCCTTACTTCCTTTCTATATCATATATTATATTTCAATTTTCAACTGACTTTCCTTTTGAGAAAGAAAAGTCTCCATTTCTGCCTGGATATCCACATCCAGACGCTGGGAGATTTCCAGCAACCACCAGATATTCTCAGCTAATTTTTGCTCCAAAGTATAGGGCGTCTCATCATAATAACGACCTTGCTTAGTCATGACTAAACGATTGAGATTGCCAATATCATTGGAAAGAGCAAGGAGGTCTTCTTCAAGCGACCATTCCTTACCGTGATGCTTAACTTCTAAGCCATGATAGACCTGTCGAATTGCCTGACTTCTTTGTAAGAGTTGGTCCGATAATAACATTGTCTTCCTCACTTTTTAACAGCAGATCCTAAAAGGACTCCTGCTACAATACCGATTCCTAACCAAGAGTAACCAAACCAGATCCCCCACAAACTCAGTAAAATTCCTAGGACAAGACCAATCATCAAACCTTCCAATAAAAACGTTTCACGCGATTTCTTATCTTTTGCCATATCCATTACCTTCTCTAAGTTAAACAAAAAATTGCGACATCCTAAAAGGACGTCGCAACGTGGTTCCACCTTAATTTATCTACAGTAAAAAAACCATAGACCTCTATCAGCTATATCGTAGCAACCGTTTTATGTTTTCATAAAAACTCGGGAGGAGTATCTTTGGATAGGTTTACGTCTTTGCAGCAACCAGACGCTCTCTGAAAAACCAGACACCTCAAACATGTCTCCAGTAAGTATTATAGCACGATTTTTTAATTTTTCAAGACAAGATGTCTATTTTAATGTGACTTAATCAAAGAAGTCTCGAAGACTATCCACCAAGCGTTTTGGAGTCTTTAGCATACGCACTGAGGTTTTGGCTGTCCCTTTAACCACTCGAGACGGAGCACTCATGGTCTGACGCATTACGGTGATGTGCGTATATTTTCGCTTGCTATCTCTGAAAAAAGAAGATCTCTCAACCTTATAATCCTTGGAAATAATCAAATCAAGGTAAAGTTCATAAACAGACTTACCAAACTGCTCTGCTGAGATACTATAGAGTTTGTCATCGAGTTGCATTTGACTCATTTGAGGCGTTGTAGTAATTGCCTTAATAATCGTCTCTGCCAACTGCTCCTCGTCATAGTACAAACACCCAAACATAGGCTGGTCAATAAGATCATCAAGATAGGGGTTGCCATGCGCAATGACAGGGGTTCCACTAGCTAGACTCTCTGTATAAGTAAGCCCTTGTGTCTCACTTGTGGACGCTGAAATAAAGAAATCTGCTGCCTTATAATAGAGAGCCGTCTGAGACTGCTCCACCATCCCCGTAAATCGCACAGAGTCTTCAATCCCCAGATCTCTCACCTGATCTTTTAAGTCAGGTAAATAAGGACCATCCCCAACAACGACTAAGGTAAGGTCGGGCGTCTCTTTTAAAACCTGTGGCAAAGCCTTCAAAACAGCTTGAATATTTTTTTCATAAGAGATACGTGACAGACTCAGTAGCATCGTATCCGATTCCTTGATGCCCAAGTCAGCCCTTAAACGCATGACATCTTCTTTGGTTAAATCTGGACGCAGGTACTGATTGAGTTCAATTCCAGTTGGGATAATTCTTTTTTGAATCATCACTTGATAGCCATCAAGAATATTTTGGACGATACGACTAGGACAGATCACCGCATCATAATTTCTCAAATAGTCTTTAACAAAGTACTTGACCATACTTGGTTTGATCAAACGCCCCTTGGCAATATAATGAACATAATCTTCATAATGCGTATGGTAAGTATGTACAATCGGAATACCCAACTCACGTGCAATCATATAACCAAAAGTCCCCATTACAAATTCTGTATGGGTGTGAATGATATCCAGGTGATGTTCTTTTACAATCTGATAAGCAGTATTCAAACCTGAATACACCATACGACGATCCGTAAAGGCGATAAAAGGAACGCTTGGTAAACGAACAATGGTCGGGTCTTCATCCACCTTGATATTTTTTTCAGTAGCTGTAAAGATAAAAACCTCATGACCTGCCTTTTCAAGCTCTTCTTTCAAAGTGCGAATACTGGTGGCAACACCTGAGACCTGTGGAAAATAAGTATCTGTAAAAAATCCAATCTTCATACTACAACTCCATAACCTTTTGATAGGCAGTCGCTAGCTGTTTTGCTACCAACTCAATACGGCGACTTTCCGCCACCTTGTAGGCTGCCTCACATTTGTTACGCTGACCTGATAGAACCCTGTTTAAGGCTGCAACAAAACCATCTATGTCACTAGCAAAATCAACCGCATCTTCACCAATCCATCCCTCATAGACAGGAATATCTCTGAGAACCACCTGTTGATGACTGGCTAGTGCTTCTAAAACAACGATACCTTCTGTTTCTTCAAAACTCGGAAAGAAAAAGGCATCTGCTCCGCTCATAGCTCCTTCATAGATATCACCCTTGATATAGCCTGGGAAAATTACATTTTGGGGATGATTCTTTTCGACCAAACGTCTCACTTTGGATGGAATAAGCCATTTATTGATTTGGCCAAACCAGATAAAGGTAACATCAGGCATCTGTTCTGCCACTTTGACAAAATCCTCGATACCTTTTCGTCTAAAAAATAGCCCAGCTGAAATAACAACCTTTTGCTCAGCACTTAGCTTGAAATACTCTCTAAAAGCAACTTCCTTAGCTTTATCAGGAGTGTATTTTGGCAACTCGATTCCATTTGACACTGGAAAAATGGGACAAGTGATACCATAAGATTGTATCAATTGTTTGGAATACTCTGTCGGTGTGATGATGGCATCTGCTGCACGATAAAAATGCATTAAATACCATTTGAAAAGTGGTGCTATCTGATTTGAAAAAAGAAAAGAATTTCTAAAATCTTCTTTGGTCGAATGACCGTGCATAATGACTTTCTTTCCTGCTTTCTTAGCTGTTTTCAAAAGATGCCAACTCATCAAACCATAAGTATTTATATGAACAAGGTCATAATCATCATGTTCATCAGTCGTATAAGGGATTCCTTGTAACTCTAAGGCCTTTTGCTGATGCTTAATAGCACGACCAATCCCTGATTTACTGATAGCCTTTTCACCTTCTAAATACAGTAAAACTTTCATACCTAACATTATAGCCTATTTGAAGATTTTTTTCACTTAAAATCTCTAACTACCGCACAAAATCAGCAAATTCATTAGTTTCCTAAAGTCAAAAAAGAATGGCTAGATAAACTAACCATTCTTTCTCATTGCGGAAGTATCGTTTCCTTACTTCTAGTAAGTACTAGAGGATTACTAGCGGCTTGAGTCACGTTTAGTAATACCGTGATTCAAAATAATCTCTTTTTCTTCCAACTCTTCCTTGTTCATGATCTTAGTCAACATACGCATACTAACTGCTCCAAGGTCATAGATAGGTTGGCTGATTGAGCTCAAGTTTGGTCGCGTATACTTCGTGATTGGTGAGTCATTACTTGTAATGATTTCAAAGTCTTCAGGTACTGACTTACCTGCTGCAAAGAGACCATTTAATAAACCAGCTGCCAATTCATCTTCAGCGACATAAGCAGCAGTCGCCCCTGAATTAAGCACGCGCTCTGCCAAATCAAAACCATCTTGATAACGGTATTTAGCTTCGAAAACAAGCCCTTCATTGAAGGTTAAACCATTTGCTGCTAAACCTTCTTTATAACCTGCTAAACGAATCTTACCATTGATTTCATCAATAAGTGGACCTGAGACAAAGGCGATTTTATCATGATTTTTTGACAAATCTGCAACAACATCTGAAACTGCCTGAGTAAAATCAATGTTAACACTAGGTAGCTGATGTTCAAGGTCAACTGTTCCTGCAAGGACAACTGGAGTACGTGAACGTGAAAATTCTGCACGAATCTTCTCTGTCAAGTGATGTCCCATAAAGATGATACCATCCACTTGCTTCGCAAATAAAGTATTGACAACACCGACTTCTTTGTCATCATCTTCATCGCTAGAAGCCAAAACAATGTTGTACTTGTACATGGCTGCAATATCATCAATCCCTTTAGCTAGGATAGAGAAATAGCTATTTGCAATATTTGGGATGACCACTCCAACAGTCGTTGTTTTCTTACTTGCCAAGCCACGTGCTACGGCATTTGGTCGATAATCCAGTCGATCAATGACTTCGAGAACTTTTTTACGAGTGTTTTCTTTAACATTTTTATTCCCATTGACAACTCGACTAACAGTAGCCATTGAGACACCTGCCTCACGTGCTACATCATAAATAGTAATCGTATCATCAGTATTCATTCTTATCATCATCCTTTCTTTTGTAAATTACGCTTTCACTGTTATTCTACCATTATTTGAAATCCCTTTCAAGTAATTACCCCCCTTTAACCTAAAAAGATGAAAGGGATTTCTGATAATCGTCAGCATTTTTTAGGCTAACTTTCCTCAATTTCCGTTCATTAAGAGAAATGATAAGCCAAACATTCCTTTTTGAGCCCAAAATAGAAAAAGATTAGCCTTCAACCACTTATAACAATCGTTTCTCAATAATTTCAGAATCTTATCAGAAAAGAGCGTTTTGCTCTTGCTTTTTCGTCATTTTTTTGAAAGAATAGTCCTTGTTAGCTATGATAGGTTTCAAAGCTTTGCTAAATTCACACCTATCATCAGTCACAAGGAGGCTTTAGAGTTGCTACAAGTCTTTCTATCCCAATATAAGGAGTTTTTGCCATGTCTAAACTTAGCACGATTCGTCATTTTTTACATCAAAACCAAGCTAAAATTGCTATCTTCTCAGACCCTGTAACCATCAACTACCTCACTGGCTTTTACTGTGATCCTCATGAGCGCCAGCTATTTCTCTTTGTTTACGAAGACCGTGAGCCTCTCCTCTTTGTCCCAGCCCTAGAGGTAGCTCGTGCTAGTGCTCAAGTGGATTTCCCCGTTTTTGGCTATGTTGATTCTGAAAACCCATGGCAAAAAATCAAAGAAGGTTTGCCTAGCATTGACAGCGACTTTGTTTATGCTGAGTTCAACCATCTTAATGTGACCAAATTCCAAGGTCTCCAATCCGTCTTCAGTGGACAATTTAAAAATCTGACGCCAACAATCGAGACCATGCGTTTAATCAAATCTCAAGATGAAATTGACAAGATGTTGGTCGCTGGTAAATGGGCTGATGTGGCTGTTCAGATTGGGTTTGATCATATCAAAAAAGGCAATACTGAAACAGATATCATTGCACAGATTGAGTTTGAACTCAAAAAACAAGGGGTCAGCCATATGTCCTTTGAGACCATGGTCTTGACAGGCAATAACGCTGCAAATCCTCACGGCATTCCTGGAACGAATCCTGTCGAAGACAATGCCCTACTCCTCTTTGACCTTGGAGTACTCTACAACGGCTATACTAGTGATATGACCCGTACAGTTGCTGTCGGTCAACCGAACCAATTCCAAAAAGACATCTATAACCTTTGCTTGGAAGCTCAGCTGACTGCTCAAGAATTTATCAAGCCAGGTGTGACAGCTAGCGAAGTTGATGCTGCTGCCCGTCAGGTTATCGAAAAAGCGGGCTACGGTGAGTATTTCAACCACCGTCTAGGACATGGTCTTGGTATGGACGTCCACGAATTTCCATCCATCATGGCTGGCAATGACCTTGTCATCCAAGAAGGCATGTGCTTCTCTGTCGAGCCAGGTATCTATATTCCTGGAAAAGTCGGTGTCCGCATCGAAGACTGCGGTTATGTTACCAAGTCAGGCTTCGAAGTCTTTACCAAAACACCAAAAGAGTTACAATATTTTAGTCTTGACTAAGGTCATACCTTTTCATCACCCCACAAATATAAAAACAGAGGTAATACTCAATGGTAATTGGCACTCACGATGCTATCATAAATGCCACTTTACGGTTGCTATCTAATGGAACAAAAGCCAATGATTTAACTTTAACTAATATAGCAAAAGAAGCACACCTTAGCCGACAAGCTATTTATAATAAACATTTTTCTAATGTCGAGAGCATATTTCAAGAAATTAGGAATGGCGTAGATGAATCTATTTTTGATACATTTGAAATAGCTCTAGCTGAACAAAAATATACCAAAAATATTTACGAAATTATTGCTGATAGTTTAATTCCAAATATATATCATAAAAGGGATTGGATAAAAATAATGTACTCTAGTTCGGATTTTTTTAATTGGAAAGAGTATTTAAAAGGAAGATATATCCATCTCATATTAAGTCAGTATTCAAATCAAATCATGACTAAAAGTACCTATTTTAGCGATGAGCAAATGGTAGGAATGACTTGTGACTATATCATGTCAATTCTGTCAGAGTGGCTTTCCGATGATTTTCCGATTCTCCCGAAAGAGTTTAAAAAAGAGTTTTTAACAATAATGACCAACTCCCCATTTGAACTAATCAACGTAAAAAACGAAGAGTGATTTTAACAAAAAACAAAAAGGATTATTACAGTTACAATAATCCTTTTTATTTTACTTTCAATATCAGTGCTGTTTCACAGGTTTGAACCAAATCAGACTGAGAGAAATTAGTATTATCAAGAACGACGAGATTAATTTCATTGATAAGTCCTTTATCTCTAAATTATTCAATATATTATTTGGGGTTAACAATGTAAACGGAGACCAATGACCCAAAAATCTCAACTGCTCTATCAAACTGGAAAACAAAATCAAAACTTCAAGTATCATCGCTGATACAAAAGGAGTTAGATAACATGAAATGGCATTGCCCAAAAGCGTAAAACAAACAAATGATAAACTTTGAATCGTTAGTGCAAGTAAGGTTTTTTCAAAATTCATAGTACTATACATCGCCCATGTCGTATAAAGTGCTAGTATCCCTCCAAAACATATAGAGATCAGATTAATTATAGCACTTGTTAAAACTTTTGATAGGAGTACCTTACCTCCTCTTTTCATTCTTGTTTGGTAAAATAATTTTTCAGATTCTACTCTGCCTAATTGACATTCTGAAGAAGTTAGGTAAATAGCCGTGAACAAACAAATTTGCGATGTTATTTTAAAATAAGAACTAAGTATATCACGCCAGTGAACTTCTTGGAGCATCACTTTTGCACCTGTCGTTCCCAATGTATTGATAATATCCTTCGCATAATAGGTACTGAGTGTGGCAACTAACGAACAAATACTTATAATAAAAAAGAGAAAGAAGGCCTTGCGACTTCTTATCCAATGATAAAAATCATATCTCATCATAATTTATCTCCTTCACTACTTTTAACCGCACGATAAAATGCCTCGTAAAGATTAAATTCTCTATTGTTACAAGATTTTACATAAATCGCTAGATTTTCATCAATTGAAGCTAACACTTTGGGAAAGTCTGAGTGAGAGAAATATAGTCTATTATCACTATGCTCCTCTTTGGGATTAAATACTTCGATATTATTTTGTTTAAGTAACTCAATGAAACGTTGCACCTCTACTGCACTAAAAAGTTCAATAAATGATAACTCTTCTTGACCCAAAAACTCTATTAAACTACCTGAATATAGTAAGTTTCCTCTATTGATAACAAATAATTTATCTGCAACTTTTTGGACATCTGCTAGATTATGGGTTGAAATAACAACTGTAGTTTGTTTTGAGATACCTTTTATAATATCAAGAATTTCCTCTCTTCCGAAAGGGTCCAATGCACTTGTAGGCTCATCTAAGAATAACAACTCTGGTTTTAATATCAAAGAAGCTGCGATTCCTAATCGTTGTTTCATACCTCTTGAAAAAGATGAAGCAACCTTATTCTCATATCCATTCAATCCAACTACTGATAATAAATTCATTACCGTATCTTTACTTGGTTTTGGAAGTTCAGAAATCCAAGCGGAATAATACAATACCTCTTTTGCACTTAAATCATCTGGAAATTCCGGTGTATCTGGGCAATAAGCTATTTTAGTATTATAAGTTTCGATAATTCCACTAATAGGTTTTGTTAATTGTAATACTGAATGAATAAGTGTCGTTTTTCCTGCACCATTTTGTCCAATCAACCCTATCACACCATCATTTTGGGATATACTTAAAGAAATAGTCTTTAAGGCAGTAAATTTTCCAAAAGAAACAGAAAGATTCTCTACCCTTAATAATTTCTTTTCTTTCATAGCTATTTCTCTCTTCCAATTAACAAATAAATAATTCCACCAAAAGGAAGACTCACACAAGATACAATAATCCAGACCCACCAGGGGAAATAGCGTGTATTCTTATGAGACAGAATATCAATTATTAGAAATAAAATATATAGTAGCAATAACAAAATAAGCGGTAACATCATATAAATGCTCATCGTAAACTCCTTTTAGGGATTTTATTATATTTACAAAGCTATCTTATCACTTAATAACATAAAAAAAAGGGCGAAATAATTGACAAGATGTCAACTTTATTTATTGATAATCTTGATTTCTTCCGAGTTAAAACATATTCTTCTTTACATACTGTCAATATTTAATATAGATTATTCCAGTTGATTAAGATAAACATGTCTTCACCTGTGGTAAACTGTCCATTTATAATAATTACCCCACCAAATGATAAGCTGCACCGATAAGATTAGCTCCATTTTTGTGCTGACAGATAGCAATAGCTGGTCGATTAACAACCCTGAAAAAGATCGGTTGTTCACTTTCTAGTTTGGCGATCTGTCTCTCTAGTTCTTCCAGTAGGATAGCTTGACTAGAAATACCACCTCCTAGAACAACCTTATCCAAATCCAAAATTGCCTGAACGTTATTGATATAGATGGCTAAGTAGCGACAATAACTTTCAAAGATAGGATAGACGCGGCTATCTTTTTGATTGAGGTGGTCAAAGACCTTTCTACCATCCGTCTCGTCCTCAAGCTCTAGAATTCTGGCACAATGGCGAATCATATTGACCGCTGAGACTTGTGTCCCTGCAAACTCAAACTCCTCCAGTGCATCCTGTTTGGGAGGTACCATAAAGGTCAATTCCCCTGCCTGAAAGTTTGAGCCCTGATAAACCTGTCCATGCAAAATAATACCGCCACCAAGACCTGAGCCAAGGACCATGGCAAGACCATTTTGACACCCCTTTAGCTGTCCAGTGGCATATTCCGCAAGGGCTGCTGCTTTGCCATCATTTATAGCTGAAACAGGTAGGTGGTAGTGCTCACTCACATAGTCACGGTAAGCAAAACCATCTAAGTAAGTCAAAAGACCACCTTTATAGAGAACACCTTTTGCATCATCCACTGTCCCTGGAAATGAAAAAGCTATTCCTGAAATCTCACTCAAATGAGGTCTTATTATCTGATCAATCAATTCGAGACAGCTTGCCATGTCCTTGGGAGAGGGATAGGCATCAAATACCTGAGCGAGTTCAAACGCTTCCGAAACCAGAGCAGACTTCACCTGAGTCCCACCAAAATCAATCGCTAAAATCATGTCGCTTCTCCTAAGTTTTTTCTCTATCTTATCATATTTCACCTCTTTTTTCTTCCCTATTCTAAGACGATTAATGGTGGAAATTTTAGCCTTATCATGATAAGATAACTCTTAGAAAGTGAGGTTTTCATGACACAATCTATTTCTAAAGAAGCTATCCGTGCTGCCTACGACCATCGTATGGCAGTCCGTGTTTACAATGATGAAGACATTAGTCGCGACGATATGGACTTTATTCTGGATACGGCTTGGCTCAGCCCATCTTCAGTTGGATTAGAAGGCTGGCGTTTTGTGGTTCTAGACCGTCGTCACATTGAGCAGCTCCGCGATTCTCTCAAACCTATCTCATGGGGAGCTGGTCCTCAACTCGATACCGCTAGCCACTTTGTCCTTCTCTTGGCTGAAAAAAATGCCCGCTACGACAGCCAAGTCATCAAGGAGAGTCTTGTTCGCCGAGGCATTTCAGAAGAAGATATCCCTGCTCGTCTTGGGCTTTACAAGGACTTTCAGGAAAGAGACCAAAAAATCGCTGACAACCCACGCGCCCTCTGGGACTGGACTGCCAAACAGACCTATATCGCCATGGGAAATATGATGACAACGGCTGCTATGATTGGGATTGATACTTGTCCGATTGAGGGATTTGACTACGATAAGGTCAACGCTGTCTTATCTGAAGCTCAGATCATTGATCCAGAAAAAGAAGGAATCGCAAGCATGGTTTCCTTCGGTTATCGTCTCAAAGACCCTAAACACCCACGTTCTCGTAAACCTCGCCAAGAAGTCATTACTTGGTTGGATTAATTTTTGAAAGGAAATACCATGAAATTTTTGCACACTTGTATCCGCGTTCAAAATCTTGAACAGTCTATCCAGTTCTATCAAGAAGCTCTAGGATTTAAGGAAGTTCGCCGTAGCGATTTTCCAGAAGCTAAGTTTACCTTAGTTTATCTCGCATTTGAAGAAGATCCTAGCTATGAGCTTGAGTTGACCTACAACTATGACCACGACCCTTATGATCTTGGTAATGGCTACGCTCATATCGCCGTAGGCGTTGATGATCTTGAAGCTCACCACCAAGCACACGAAAAAGCTGGTTACACCGTTACCAAACTGATGGGACTCCCAAATCAAGCACCCATGTACTACTTCATCACAGACCCAGATGGTTACAAAATCGAAGTCATTCGCTTGAAGCAATTTTTGAATCAAGATTAACTCTCGTGAACTGAGAAGACCAGACTCTTAACTATCAGCAAAGACGCTAAAAAGCTCCTAAGCCTCTGAACTGCACCCCAAAAGTTAGACACAAAATCTAACGAATGGGGTGTTTTTTGATGAAATTAACGTATGAAGATAAATTAACAATATACGAGCTT
>NZ_JAFBEI010000006.1 GCF_016908655.1 Streptococcus saliviloxodontae | reverse complement strand
TAGTCATAAAAATAAGACAATAACCACGTAACGGCTACTGTCTTGATATTATTTTTTCGCTAAAAGCCTTGATAAGCTTGACAAATGGTAGAAAAAAGAGACCTGCGTATAATATCTTTTTCTTATCAAAGTCATAAATAAAAGCTATCACAAATAACTGTCTCTTCTCATTATTTTATGCAACCTATCTTTCGCAAAAAGAAGCATTTTAATGTAGAATAGAACTTAATAAGTATAAGAGGAGATTATTATGCCGTCCTTTTGGAGCAAGTATTCCAACATGGAATCTAAAATTAACGCTGTCCAAGATATCATCAAAAATGAATTTACTATTCGAAATACCGACATTCAAGAGGCAATGCAGTCACTGACTTCCTCTGGCGGCAAGCAATTGAGACCTGCCTTTTTTCTTCTCTTTAGTCAATTTGGTGATAAAAATAAGGCTAAACCTGAAGAAACGCAGTTAAAGATTGCAGCGTCCCTTGAAGTACTGCACATGGCGACTCTCATTCACGATGACGTTATCGATGATTCTCCACTACGTCGAGGACAGGTCACTATTCAAAGTCAGTATGGCAAGGATATCGCCGTCTATACAGGTGATCTACTCTTTACGATTTTCTTTAAACTCATGCTGGAGACTATGTCTGACACTCCTTACATGGCAATTAATGCTAAGATTATGAGAAATATTCTACTAGGTGAACTGGATCAGATGAGCCTTCGCTTCAATCAGACACAGCATATACGCCAATACCTTCACGCTATTTCTGGAAAAACTGCTGCTCTCTTCAAGTTAGCTAGCCAAGAAGGAGCTTATTTTGGTGGTGCTAGTACAGAGATTATCCATCGCTCTGCTCGCATTGGGCACTCCATTGGAATGGCTTTTCAAATTCTAGATGATATCCTAGACTACACTGCCGACCCCAAAACCTTTAATAAGCCCATTCTAGAAGACTTAGCTACTGGTGTTTACAGCTTACCACTTCTGTTAGCCCTACAAAAAAATCCTGATAGTTTTAAACCACTCCTTGATAAAGAAAGAAATATCAGCGAGAGTGAGTGTCGTCAAGTAGCTCAGTTGGTTATCGATAATCAAGGCGTATCTGAAGCTCGAGAAATTGCCAAATGCTATACTCAAAAGGCTATCAATGACATCAAGAAGTTGCCTAATAACCCTTCTAAAAAGCTTCTGCTGAAACTCACAAACGAGTTATTGAAACGTCATATCTAAAAACTCAACAAGTCTTTATAACAAAAAGAAGTTAGCATCTAAAGCTAACTTTTCAGAACGTAGACAAACTCCTAAAAATATACAAAATTGAAGAAGTTTGCGAAAGATAGCAAGTTATTAAACTCTTAGAAACATTGATATTTCAGCGTTTCTGAGAGTTTTTTTTATTTTCAACATAAAGAAAAAAGATTGAAGAAAATTGTCCAAAATGGACTTTTTCTTCAATCTGAGAAGTTAGCATCTAAAGATAACTTCTTTTTATGATATGCTTACCGTATCCTCACCATCATCAATACGTTTTAATTGACGATAGCGTTCATTGGTTTGAAGTAAGTCCTGAGGAGAGCCTGACATGGTCAACTTGCCCTTTTCAAGGAAAATAACTTGATCGACCATAGAAACGCCTTTGAGATGGTGTGTAACCCAAATGATCGTTTTACCATCTAAAGTTTTCATCACCGTATCTAATAAATCCATTTCTGTAATGGGGTCTAATCCTAGAGTTGGCTCATCTAGTAAAACAATCGGACAGTCCTGCAATAAAATTCTAGCTAATGCCATCCGATGACGTTCACCGCCTGAAAAACGTAACCCTGCCTCATCAACTAACGTTTCTAAACCTTTCGGTAGAGAAGAAACCATTTCTTTTAGCCCAACTTTTTCCAAGGCAGACCAGACCTCCTCAACACTAGCCTTTTCATTACCAAGTCTAACATTGTTAAGGATGCTCGTGTTAAAAAGATAAGGTGATTGTTGGATAACAGAAATCATATCAGAAATAGTCTCACCAAAATCACTGATCTTATGACCATCAATCAAAACAGAGCCTTCCTGTGGAGCAAGGTCTCCTCGGATAAGAGTCAATAGAGTCGATTTTCCAGAACCACTTGGCCCTAATATAGCCAGTTTTTGACCTTGTGGAATCACTAGACTCAGCTGATTTAAAACAGACTTATGCTCATAGCTAAAACTAAGCTCATTGATCATAAGGTCAAATCTCTCTGGTACCTCCAGATGATTAGAGGTCGCATCAGTCGTTTGAGGTAGGTCGTTTAATCTCCTGATTGAATCTGAATAGGTCGTCACTTCCTGACTTGCTGTTGCCAATCCTGAAAAAATCTCACTGATTGGAAAAACTGCCAAAACAAAAGCGGCAATCCAATTCGCTGATCCACCGTGATTTCCGTGGAAGGTACTAGATGACCAAATCAAAACAAACAATACTAAAATCCCAAAGAAGGCATCTGTTAGGAAAGCACGTCTATTATTAAAGCGTTTGACTTTTGATTGGATTTCTTGTAATTTTGCTTCAGATTCTTCATGCTTTGTAACGTAGTCTTTTCCTCTCTGACTAAAAATCCAATCGGAGACACCTAAGACGTTATCTGTAACATCTCGATAGAGCTCAGCCTTCATTTCCTTCATCTGAGTTTCTCTTTCTCCATTGATAGACAAAGATAAGAACGGAACCACCAATAAAACAATAAGAAGATAGCCTGACACCAACAAGGCGAAACTCAAGGATACAAAACCGAGTAAAACAATAATACAGAAGTAGCAAATCCAAGCAATAATAGTGGGAAAAATTGTTCGCAGGTATAGATTTTGTAGGTAATTTATATCTTGCGATAAGATTCCCATAATATCGCCTAGTCTCACTCGATTTTTCAAAAAGACAGCATCTTGCTCTAGTGCTAAATAAAGTCTTTTCCGAAGCGACGATGTCATTTTCAAAACCCAATGGTGACTGGTCAATCTCTCTAGGTACCTAAACAAAGGTCTTCCTATCCCAAATGTTCTCGTTAAAACAATCGGAATGTAAACCAATAGGATATTACTTGGTAGCGAAGCTGATTTTGAAATCAAAAATCCCGAATTGAACATCAAAGCAACTGAACAAAAGAAGGTCAAAAATCCTAATGCAAGAGCTGTTACCAGTGCCACTTTATAACGTTTAAAGTAAGGAAGGACCCATTTATCCTTTTTTAATAACTGTATGATGGCTAATTTAGTCATGTCTTCCTCCCATTGCTGTTTTTAAACGGAAAAAGCTTGATTTGTTCTGCATCAGTTGTTCATAAGTCCCGTATTCAACAACCTGCCCTTTTTCCAAAACTAAGATAAGATTCATTTCTTTTAACCAATGAAGACGGTGTGTGGCAAAGATAACCAGATGGTCTTCCAATAAAGGCAGCATACGTTCTTTGATATCCAACTCCGTTTCAATGTCTAGGTGGGCTGTTGGCTCATCAAACAATAAAACCTTTCGTTTGGCATTGACCAAAATTCGAGCTAAGGCAATACGTTGAGCTTGGCCACCACTAAGAGGTCTTGCACCGTTTCCGATTTTGGTATCTAGACCGTCTGGTAATTCACTGAGCAACTCTTCAAGACCAACCATCTCAATCGCCTTCAAAATAGCCTCGTCGCTTACCCCTGGCGTATAGAAGGCAATATTATCTCTTAGCGACAGTTCAAAAATATAAGGTGATTGGGGAATGTATAGCAATTGCTTTTGCCAGTCTGTATGTCTCAAATGATTGACTTCTTGATGATTGACTTTAATAGAACCTGATTCAAGTGGTAAAAAACCTCCCAAGAGATTAACCAAAGTCGATTTTCCAGAACCACTCATTCCTACGATACCTATTTTTTGATAGCCTTTTATATGAAGATTGGTGTCCTCTAAGATTTTCTTGTCACCATAAGCCATACTAATCTGATCTAAATCAAGTTGGCTCTCTTCAGACCACTCTTCTAACTGTAAGCTATCGTCACTAAACTCCTCTTGGTTGAGGATGTCTTGAACTGCTTGAAAGGCATTTTTACCATCCAATGTCGCGTGATAATCGCTAGAAAACTGACGAATAGGTAAGAAATACTCTGGTGATAGGATCAAGACAGCAAGTGCTGGAAACAGAGTCATCTGTCCGTTAATCAAACGCAAACCAAGCATAACAGCAACAATCGCGATTGATAGTGTCGTGAAAAAGTCGAGGGCAAAGGTCGATAACATTCCAATTCGCAAAGCACTCATCGTTGCCTTTCTAAAAGCCTCACTAGTTCGGTAAATGCTTTTAGCATAGCGTTTGCTGAGACCTAGAAATCGTAAGGTATCGATTCCTCGTAATGAATCTAGAAAATGATTGGACAAACGCTGATATGAAGCATACTGCTTATCTGCCTTGGCTTGTGCAGCATAACCTAAAACAATCATAAAAATAATAATTAAAGGAAACACCAAAAATAGAATTAGCCCTGATTCCCAATCAAGATAGGCAATGACTAACAAGATTAACCACGGTGAAATGGACATGTTTATCATCTTACTTAAAATCAGATGAAGGTAATTTTCAATCAGACCTATCCCATCTAAAGCAAGGGTAATGATATTACCGCTTCCTTTTTCTTGTACTAAATGAGGTCCCATTCGAAAAACTTTTTGCAGCAGCAATTCTCTCGTCACCTTAGCTTGTTCTGCCGAAAATGCATCTAACCGGTGATCTTTTATCCAAGTCATCGCATGGCGGCCAAGATAAGACAGGATAAAACCAAGGATACTAATGGTGGCTCCAGAAAGCTCTTTTCCTTCCCACAACTGTGTGATGGATTGGCTTAAAAAAATAGCCTGTCCGATAATAAAGATTGCCTGAAGGAAATCAAGTCCTGCAAGCAATCCTAAAATATATTTGATACCAGACAAGCGTAAAATCGCTTTATCCAGCATGATGTCCTCCTGTTTCAATGGCAGGTAGTGAAATACGTTTTCTAAAAATGTAGTAAGCCCAAGCAGTGTAAGCTAATACAAATGGTACCAATGTAATTGCCACAATAGACATCACTGATAATGTATATGGAGATGATGACGCATTCTTAATCAGAAGGTCATAGCTTGAACTAATCGAACTAATCAAGACACGAGGGAAAATCCCTTGGAAAATGAGAACCACTAGGGCAACCAAGGAGAGTCCACTGGCTAAGAAAGCTGATAACTCACGTTCTTTAAATAATGAAACATGCGCAAAAACAGTCAAGCAGACAATGACAAGCACTGCTACAAGTGTCCCTAAGAGATGTACTTGGAAAAAGTCCGTCTTGAAATAAAGCAAGACAGCAAATACAACCAATCCCACATAAAGAATCCAGTAAAAGAGTTGTGCATAATTGCGTGCTCTATCACGAACAGGACCTTCTGTTTTTAAGCTGATGTAATTCAAACCGTGAAGGTAAGACATCAGAACCAAAGCAACGCCCCCAACAACTGAAAAGAGGTTGAAGTAGTCAGTAAAGTGTGCAGACATATTCCCTGAAGCATCCAGAGGCATCCCTTGAATCATGCTAATAAACATCACTCCAAAAAAGAAAGGAACAATCAAGGAGCCAATCGTCAAGGTCCAATTCCAAAGTTGTTTTTGTGACTGAGGAACCTTATGACGAAATTCAAATGATACGCCACGGATAATCAAGCCAAACAAAATAACCAACAAAATAAGATAGTAGCCACTAAATAGGGAAGCATACCAATAAGGGAAAGAAGCAAACATTGCTCCACCACCAGTCAAAAGCCAGACTTCATTTCCATCCCAAACAGGACCTATGGTTGATACAATCTGATCTTTTTCCTGTTCATTTCGAGCAAGTGACTGAACTGCCATTCCTACTCCAAAATCAAAACCTTCTAGGAAAAAGAAACCTGAAAAGAGAAGCCCTACCAAAAAGAACCAAAAGAATTGTAATCCACTCATAAAAATGCCCCCTTATCAAACGGATCCAGTGATGCTGCAATCGTTTCTTGCAATAACTGTTCTTCATTTTCTGGACCTTTTTTAAGCTCACGAACGGTCAAGCTAACCATCATCACGGCTAAGCCACTAAATAATAGGAAATAAACCGTATTAGAAATAAGTAATGAGGTTACTGATACATTTGGCGAAACACTGTCTTTAATCGTAAAGAGCCCATAAACTGTCCATGGGTAGCGCCCTTCCTCAGTAACAACCCAACCAAAGGTGTTGGCAAAAAATGGTGCAAAAGTTGTTAAACCAAGAATCCAAAGCATCCACTTATGGTTGTATAAAATCGGTTTTTTCTTTCTTGTCAGATAGAGTCCTAGGACAGAAACCCCAAACATAAGCGTACCAAAGGCAGCCATAATACGGAAACTATAGAAAAGAACATTTACCATAGGATAATAGTTACGTTTTCCGTACTTCTTAATCAATTCTTCGTTGACTGTATTCATACCATCAACCGAACCTGAGAGTTTATCATAAGATAAGATACTAAGCATATAAGGAATCTTAATACCAAAGACTTCCTCATGTTTAGCTTCATCAGCCCATGAAATCAAAGCCCAAGCTGCAGGGCTACCCGAATCCTCATAGTCACCTTCCATGGCAGCAAATTTCATCGGCTGATCTTCAATCAAAGCCTTCATCTGCAAATCACCAACTCCCATAACAGAGATAGATCCAAGAAGCGTTACCAACAAGCCGATACGAATAGATTTTTTGTAAATATCTTGTGCAAGATCAGATAGTTTATCTTTTTTCAACATCTGGAATCCTGCCAAACCAGCGACAACAATCCCTCCCATGGTGATAGCAGCTGTGATGACATGTCCATACTCATAGAAGAACTGCACATTTGTTATCAATGCTAGAAAGTCTACCATTTTAGCTCTGCCATTTTCGATAACATAACCAACAGGGTGTTGCATAAAGCTATTGGCAGTCAAAATCCACATAGCTGACATCAGCGAACCAAAGAAAACAAGCCAAATAAAGGTCGCGTGTAATTTCTTACTGATCTTTTTATTGTCCCATGTAAACATCCATAAGCCAAGGAAGGTTGATTCCATAAAGAAGGCCAACAAGGCTTCAATGGCTAGAGGGGCACCGAAAATATCACCAACAAAGCGTGAATAATCTGACCAGTTCATTCCAAATTGAAATTCTTGAATAATACCGGTTACCACTCCCACCGCGAAGCTAAGCAGCAGGATATTTCCCCAGAATTTCGTCATTTTTTTATAAACATCGTTTTTAGTTACAACATAACACGTTTCCATAATTGCTACGACAAGAGTGGTTCCGATGGTAAATGGAACAAAGAAATAGTGGAAAATGGTTGTCATTGCAAATTGAAAACGAGCTAAAGTTTCAATTGTCATAATCTCTCCTCTTTTATAGGATGTAGCTGATACTAATAAGCCTAAAACAAAGGTCTCTAACTCATTTTTATCAGCTTATCCACTTAGCCAAGTAGCTGATCATTCATCTACTTGATCACACAATTACTAGAATTTCAAAATCAATGTAGCGATTGTGCATTTTAGTATTGTATCCTTATCAGAAAAAATAAGATAGTATTTGGCGAAAACCTCTCAGCTCTCCTTCTATCCTACATCACTCTTAATGATAAAGGTCAAAGCGTCCACGCGCCAAAAGCTCTTTGAGGCCACCAATATCTAGAAGAGATTTGTTCATAATCACTTTTTTCAAAACAGAAGCAGGATAACCCTTCAATGCTGCTGGTCCAACCTCACCCAAAGCATGGGTATTACCAACAGAAGCCACTGTCCCTTGAGAGGTATAACTAAAATCTTCTGGCTCTTCACCTTTCAATTGACGCGCTAAGTTTTTACCTACATGAGCTCCCATTCGTGTCGCAATTTGAGCCGTTGTTGGATAAGGGCGATTTGTTTCCGGATCCATAAAGGCTGAGACGTCACCAACGACATAAACATTTGGATGGTCTGGATCACGCAAATCATTGGCAACAACCACTCGACCACGGCGTTGATTGAAGCCAGATTCAGCCATAACAGGACTTCCACTAACTCCAGTCGTCCAGATAATTGTTTCTGCTGAGATAGTTTGCAACTCTTGTGCATCTTGTCCCTGCGCATAAACCACTTCTCCTGGTTTAATTTCTTTAATCATAGAACCAAGCATCAATGTGATACCTAATTTTTCAATTAACTCTGTACCGTATTGCGCCAATTCTTTCTTAAACATCGGTAAAATAGATGTCGCTGCTTCCACACAGATAATTTCAATCTCTTCTGGACTGACACCTGCCAACTCCGCGTATTTTTTACGCTCATCAACAAAGGCACCAGCTAACTCGATACCTGTAAAACCAGCGCCACAAATCAACAAACGGAGATAATTACGATCTTTTGTTTCACGGTATTTTGTCATTGTCTTAACAATATGATTGTGAATAGCTTCGGCAGTATTGACATCAACCATTTGAAGAGCATTCTCCTGCGCTCCTGTAATACCAAACGTTTCTGAACAAAAACCTAGTGCCACTACCAAATAATCATAATGCAAATCACTGGTATTAGCCAAGCTAACTGTCTGACTGGAACGATCAACCTTTGTTACAGAATCTTGAATAAAAGTTACTTTTTTTAGATTCAAAACATCCTTGATCGGATATGATATTTTTTCGCGGGGTTGTGAACCTGAAGCAACTTCGTGTAGTTCGGTTGCTTCGTAATGATAATCATTGCGATCCACTAAGATAATGTGAAAATCACCAGATTCTTTCTGCAATTTTCTTACTGCTTTTAAGCCAGCATAGCCAGCTCCTAGTACGACAACTTCTTTCATGTGATTCTTCTCCTTACATCATGAGTCCAAGTGCAAAAGTAATAACGTAAATGGTTGATCCTAAAGCTAAAATCTTAACAGCTGCACTGAAGGTTTCTGCTTTTACTTGCTTATTCCAAAGCAATCGCGTCTGCTTAATAACAAAAGGAATCATGACCAAACTCCATAATACAGTAGATGGTGCTAATCCTAAACAATATTGTAATGGGATAGCCATAACTGCTAGTACATTGGTCAGTGCAAAAAGATACAAACCACCTTTCACCCCTGTATAATGTACCAATGTGTAGCGATGATTTTTCTCATCCTCTTCCTTATCGCAAAGGTTGTTGGCTAACATCAAATTTGAAATCCATAGTGTACATGGCAAGGAAATTAAAAAGACTTCCATCACTGAGTACCAGTTCCAATCAAATACAGTGTGAGTATTAATGAAAACAGTAATCAAACAGATCATAAAACCCATTGTCACGCCTGAAAAAATCTCACCTAAGGGCAAACTAGACAAAGGTCTAGGTCCAGCCGAATACAAAACTCCAACTGCAAAACAAAAGAGCCCCAAATAGAGTAATGACAGCCCTACCACATATACTATAAGTAATCCTATCAAAGCTGATGATATAAACATGGCTGCCAACAACCACTCTAACTGCCTTAATTTTAGCCCTTCTCGTCCAATGATGTTTGTTTGTTCCAGGTAATCGTTATCATGAGCATTTTTATAATCTTGATAATTATCCCAAACGTCAACAAACATATTAAATAAAATCATTGCCACAAAAAAAAGTAGGGCCAAAAGAGGCTGTATCGTCCCATACATAAAATAGGAATAGCATAAACCTACTAAAAACGGTAAAATACTAGCCGTTTTTGCCTTTATTTCTACTAACTCCAGAAAAACTGGAAATGTCATCACATCACTCCTCGCCTATGAACATTAACTACATCATTATAGAGCAAAACAATGAAATTTCAAACTATTTCGATTATTTTTTACAATTCATATGTTAGCGTTATATAAAACGCTTTCTCATCAAATTATTATCTTATTTTCTCTATTTTATACAAAATGAGATTTACACTAATAAAAATAAAAAGCAGTACTCAAGATATCCCTATCTCAAATACTGCTTTCATGTAACAGTCAGTAAAGGCTAGCTAGCTTCTGCTCTTTATTTAAAGTCTAAAACATAGACCCTTTAGACACTTACTAACCACTCAGCCTTAAAATGACTGTTTCTTAGCTTTACGTTCTGCACGTCCTTTTGCTCTCGCTTCAGCACGGCGCTCACGTTTACGTTTTTCATCAACCTTCCACTGAATTTTCTTCTTGTAGCCAGGTTTGATTTTTTTCTTTTTCTTCTTAACTAAACCGATCATCTCAGTATCTAGCTTCTTGTAAGATTTCTCACGATTAGCACGACGGTCACGATCGTAGGTATCTTGGATTTCACCATCTTTGACCACTTTTGGTACAAAGGCTACGCCCAATTTCTCAAGTTCACGGATATCTGAGTCATCACTAGGTTGGTAGAGGGTGATAGCTGTGCCTGACAAACCGTTACGTCCTGTACGACCCACACGGTGAACAAAGAATGAGAGATCCTGTGGAATAGCATCATTGATGACATGGCTGACACCCTCGATATCAATACCACGTGCCGCCAAGTCTGTCGCTACAATGTACTCGTAATCAAGATTTTTGACTTGGTTCATGATACGCTTACGTTCACGAGGAGGGATACCACCATGGATTTTAGCTACCTTGAGACCGTTGGAGACTAGGTAAGCATGCAAATCATCCGCACGTTCCTTAGTATTGACGAAAATCATAGCCAAGTAAGGATTGAGAATCTTAGATAATTGTAAAATCTGAGCATTCTTATCACGCCCTTTGGTTGAAATCAACCAGTTATCAATAGTATCTGCAATGACTGTTGACGTCTTGATTTTTTCCATGACAGGATTTGTCAGGTATTTCTTCAAGAATGGTTGTAATTTTTGTGGAATAGTCGCTGAAAAGACTAAGATTTGAACTTCTTTTGGCAAGCCAGCTGCAATCTTATCGACTGTATCTAGGAATCCCATATCCATAGTCATGTCAGCCTCGTCAACAACAAAAGTATGTGCCTTATGGATGTCAAGGTCACCTGATTGTACCAAATCATAGATACGGCCTGGTGTTCCGATAACAATATGAGGCTGTGCAACCTTTAGCTTCTCAATTTGACGGAGTTTATCTGTACCACCAACATAGTTGACCACACGAATTTCTGTTTCAGAGTGGTCTGCAATTTGCTTGGTCGCTTGATAAATCTGGGTTGCTAACTCACGAGACGGCGCTGTAATGACCACTTGAACGTCTTGCTTGCTTTCATCCAGTTTCTCAAAAATCGGTAATAAGAAGGTGTGTGTTTTCCCAGAACCTGTTTTGGATTCTCCCACCAAGTCACGCCCTGAACGTACCACAGGGATAAGCTTCTTTTGAACATCCGTTGGCTCTGTAAACTTGATTTCATCAAGAGCCTCTTGAATGTATTTTTTAAAATTAAAATCTTTAAATGACATCTTTTAGTATGGAACAACAGTCAGTCTCTTAGCTTTTTCGAACCATCGTTCCTATCCTTTTCTATAAATTGTTTCCCTCCCATTATACCATTAAAAGATAGGTTTTAGCAAAATGAAAAGAGTCAACAGTTAGAAAAACCGTTAACTCTAATCATCTTAAAGGTATAAAATAGCTAAGGCAATAGCTGAGCAAACAAGTCCTACTGTCCAAAGAAAAGCATCTACCTTCCATTCAGACCACTTCTCAGACTTCCCTGACAAGCCACCTAATTCCAAATGGTGATGGAATGGTGTCATTCTAAAAATACGTCGTCCTTCACCATATTTTTTCTTAGTGTATTTGAAATAAGACACCTGCATCATAACTGATGCTGTTTCAAAAACATAGACAAATCCAATAAGGAGTAGCGTCCACTCAACACGTAAAGCGATTGAAATAGCTGCCAACATAGCTCCCAATGCCAATGAACCCACATCTCCCATAAAGACCTTGGCAGGCTTATGGTTGTAGACAAAGAAACCTAAGAGAGAGCCGATCATTGTCACGATAAGCATTAAAACATCAAATTGTTTTTGGTGAAAAGCAATTACACCATATGCTAAGAGGCTAATCACAACTGATATAGACGCAAGCCCATCAATACCATCTGTTAGATTGACCGCATTTGAAAATCCAACAACCCAAAACAAAACAAAGAAAAGGTAAAGAATGCCAAGCTGCAAATGGAAACCAAATAGATTAAGTGAGCTTGTTCCACTTGGAGCAACATGAACAAAGTAAAACACTAAGCCCGCAATAATTTGAAGAACCATTTTTTGCCAAGGTTTCAAGCCTTCATTGATTTGTTTGAAAATCTTCAAGAAATCGTCTAAGAAACCAATGACACCATAGATGATAATCACTGATAATATCCCAATGATCACGCCTCCTTGACCAATTGGCATCAAGAAAGAATCAACGGCAGATACAAGAACAGCTACTAAAAGAAAGACTGTTCCACCCATGGTTGGGGTTCCTGCTTTGGCTAAATGTTGCTTGACATCTTCGTGCATTTGCTGACCACCAATTTTTTTCAATTGATAGTAGCGAATAAAGTATGGCATAGTCAGAGTGGTTAAAATAAAGGCTACTATACCTGTAATAATACTAAAAAACATTTTAGTCTCCTATTGTTATTGTAATTTTAGAAACATTGTCCATGCTGGTACCTGCTTCTACGTTTTGTTTGGTCACTGTTCCTGATTTGGAGCCTTTGAAAGTAATCTTTTTACCGGTCCATTTGGCAAAGGTTTCTACATTTTCTTTCGTCCAACCATACATATCAGGAAGTGTTTCTAACTTATCTGTTAGCAATAAAACTTGTTGGTTAGGAGCTAGATTGCTACCTTCTTTCACTGATACCTTGGTAATTTCATTTCCTGTACCGACAAGAACAGGGTGAACCAGATTGCGACGAAGTTCTTCTGTAACAGCTCCTGGAGCTTCTCCAACAATTTTTGAGAGCTTATAAGAAGTCGTCTTAGAAATATCTTGTTTGTTTGCTGAGCTGTCAGCAGTAAGGCTATCTTTCATCAACATAGCTTCTTCTAGAACAGGATTAACGACATCTGCAAAGAAAGTACCTGACCAATTTTCCGGTTGTTGGACTGTCACATACATGATAAAGTCTGGGTCATCCGAAGGGACCATAGCAACAACAGAATTCAGGGTTTGATTTTTTCCTGTGATATAACCACTACCATCTTCAGCTGCAATCTGCGCTGTACCAGATTTAACCGCTACTGAGTAATCCCCAACCTGAATAATAGGTCCTCCGTTTGTCTTGCTGTACAAGGTACCAAAGTAAGGATCTGTACCAACTGTAACCATGTAATCACGGGTCTGACTCGCAGCTGATTTTGATACTGGATGGCCCACGACTTCTTTACTAGCTACACGGCGTGAATCGTTATTGGTATCCACAATCTGTGAAATAAACTGCGGTTCGAGCATAGTACCGTTATTTGAAATGGCCGTAAAGGCACGGAGCATCTGAGTCTGAGTCACACTAATCCCTTGACCAAAGGAAGATTGCGCTGTATTAACAGAGTTATCAGAAATAGAGCCTGACGTCTCATCGTTCATTCCAAAACGCGTCGGATAACCAAAGCGATACAAGGAGAGATAGTTAGACCAAGTTGAATCTCCCATGGCCTGCTCAAGTAGAGTCATTCCAACGTTTGAAGAATAGGCAAAACCTTGAGCATAGGTCATGGTTTGTCCTGTTGAACTACCATCATTAAGAGACCAGTCGTTGATGGTTACATCAGACACCTGAACACCGTTCACGTTTGAGTAAGTGGCGTTAGGATCGAAGGTTCCATTGTCAATCGCAGCAGCTAACAACATAACCTTCATTGTAGATCCTGGTTCATAATTGGATTGATAAAGAAGAGTTGACCAATCTTTTAAATCTGACAAGCCTTCTTGAGTATCTGAATTATAAGTAGGTCTTTGTGTTGTTGCTAGAATTTCACCTGTCTTCGCATTAACGACAGTAGCAGATGCGTTGACACCATTAGCTTCTCCTTGGAAGACATCCATTTGAGTTTCAAGGTAAGTCTGTAAAGTGGCATCTAAAGTCGTGTAGATATCCTTACCATTGATAGCCTTTTTATCTACTTTTCCAGTCCCTAAGAGGGTATTGCCATTCTTATCAATCTCATAGGTCATGGTACCATCTGTACCTGATAAGAGTGAATTTAGAGAGGACTCTAAACCTGTAGTACCTGTAAAAATCTTTGTCTTATCTTTTTGCTCTTGCCATTGGGCTAGGCCAATAAATTGAGAAGCAAATGTTCCATTCGGATACATTCGACTGGTACTTGTTTCAAAGCCAACGCCCTTAATCTTAGCCTTGTCCAAAGCATCTTTCAAATTAGACATGCTACTATAACTCAAGCCTGACCCTTGTGTCCCAAACGAAACTTGGTAAACATTTTTAGTCTTCAGTTGCTTTAATACATAGTCTTTTTCCATCCCGAGTTGCTCATTAAAAATCTGAGCAATCGTATCATACTGCGAGTCTTGAACAAAGAGCTTTTCACCCGTCGAAGTAACATAAGAGGTATCAACGACGGCGTAAACACTATACGTTGTTGAATCTTCAGCGATGACATTTCCATTTCTATCGTAAATGGTTCCACGCTTGGCTGGAACGACTTCTGTCTTGGAATAGACAGATTTAGCCCCTTGAGATAAATTTACCCCAAACTTGCTATCAGTTCCAATAATAATCGCAAAATTGATAACAAAGACAAAGAAGATAAAAACAGCAAGTAACATTAAGTTTTGTCCAACATGCTTCCTATTATCAGCAGGACTCTTTCTGTCTTTGACAACAAAGTTCATAAAAGCCGTACGGATTTTTTTGAGGTATGACATCATTTATCGTCCACCTTTTGAATATTATCATTTTGAATAGAGAGACCTGCCTGACCTGCAATTTGTTTGATACGGTCAGCACGAGTCAACTCATTCACTTCTTGTTTGGCATTATTAAGAGCTGTTTCGGCATCGTTAATTTGATAATTGAGGTCAGTAATCTGTTGTTTCACTTCTTGATTACGGCTTTGCAGATAAACGAGACTCACTGCCATGGTAATTGCCGTAATGATGATGGCACCATAAAAGGCTTTCTCCAACCGACTTAACTGACGTATTCTATTAGATAGCGCTACTGCTACAGCTTGACTTCTCCTATCTCTTGGCATAGTAGTTCTCCTTAGATACGAACTTTTTTAGCTACTCTGAGTTTAGCAGAGTGAGCACGGTTATTGGCTTCTAGTTCCTCTTGGCTCGGCAAAATTGGCTTGCGGTTAACCAAGGCAATCTTCGGCTGCATATCATCCGGAATAAAAGGCAAGCCTTTAGGAACTTCCACCGTTGATGCTTCTTTGAACAGTTGTTTGGTCAAACGATCTTCTAATGAATGGAAGGTAATGACCGAAATGCGTCCGTCCAAGGCAAGTAAGTCAAGAGCCTGCTGAATAGACTCATCTGCAGCACCTAGCTCGTCATTGACCTCGATACGAATGGCTTGGAAAATCTGTTTGGCTGGATGCCCTTTTTTCTTGAGCTCCTTGGCTGGTTTAGCGGACTTGATAAGCTCTGCTAATTCAGTCGTTGTCTCAATTGGTTTGACCTTGCGAGCCTCTTCAATTTTACGAGCAATTTGTTTTGAAAACTTATCCTCACCGTATTTGAAAAAGATACGCACCAAGTCATGATAGTCATAGCTATTGACCACATCGTAGGCTGTCAAGCTAGCTTCTCGGTTCATTCGCATATCCAGTGGTGCATCTTTTTTGTAAGAAAAGCCACGCTCACGCTCATCGAGCTGAGGACTAGACACGCCCAAATCATAGAGAATCCCATCAATCTCAGTGACACCAAGTGCCGATAAGTTTGACTGTAGATTTCGGAAATTATCCTTGATAAAGGTCACCATGCCTCTATCAATATAGTCTTTTAGTTTAATCTGAGCATTATCAATCGCTTTTTGGTCTTGGTCAAAACAATAGAGATGACCGTTTTCTGATAATTGTGATAATAAATAGGACGAGTGCCCTGCACCACCGAGTGTCGCATCTACATAAATACCATCCGGCTTGATATCTAGCATGTCAACCGTCTCGTGCAAGAGCACCGTCACATGATGAAATTCATTTGTCATAAGGTTCATTATACCATAAATCTACGTTATCTGTCTTAAGGTGTAAGCCACAGAGCATGAAAAAAATCTGACTTTGATTACCAAAATCAGATGACTTTCTTATCCTCTGGTTTGCCCGTTACCGTTAATGTAAAATTTAGTTGATGTCAAAGCTTCCAGTCCCATAGGTCCACGCGCATGCATTTTTTGCGTTGAGATACCAATCTCTGCACCCAGACCAAAGACAAAACCGTCTGTAAAGCGTGTGGATGCATTGACATAAACCGCCGCGGCATCCACTTGGTCTTGGAAACTTTCTGCTCTTTCAATATCACGTGTGACAATGGCTTCACTATGGTGAGTCGTGTAAGTATTGATCCAATCAATTGCCTCCTGAGAGGAAGAGACTACCTTGACAGACATGATATAGTCTAAAAATTCGGTCGCAAAGTCTTCTGCTGTCGCTTTCCTAGCATCTGGCAAAAGAGCTAGCGCTTTATCGTCTGCACGAAATTCAACAGGTTGGACAGCCTTCAGAGCCTTATCAAGAGCTGGTAAGAATGCCTCTGCAATCGTCTCATGGACCAAAAGGCTTTCTGCAGCGTTACAAACACTTGGACGTTGCGTCTTGGCATTGATGACAATCTTAATCGCCATGTCAAGGTCGGCAAACTCGTCAACGTAAATGTGAACATTGCCGACACCCGTCTCAATCACAGGCACCTTGGACTTCTCCTTGACCGTGTTGATCAAGCGAGCACCACCACGTGGAATAAGAACATCCACATAATCCACAGCCTGCATCAGCTCCTCAGCCACTTCGTGTGACGTATCCTCAACCAATTGCACCACATCAGGAGTGATACCCGCATCTTCCAAAGCCTTACGAATAACACTAACCAGAGCTTTATTGGAATGAATGGCATCACGCCCGCCACGCAAAATAATCGCATTATTAGTCTTGAAAGCTAGAGAGAAAGCATCTACCGATACGTTGGGACGGCTTTCAAAAATCATAGCAATAACACCAAGCGGTACACGTTTCTGAACAATCTTGAGACCATCAAGATTAGTATAGCCTCGTACCACCTGTCCAATTGGGTCTTCCAAATCAGCAACCTGACGAAGACCTTCCGCTATCCCTTCAATCCGTTCTGAATTAAGCATGAGACGGTCAATCATAATAGCTGAAATACCATTGTCCTTGGCTGCAGCCAAGTCCTTGGTGTTTTCCTCGATAATGTAAAGGCGCTCTGCCACCAAACGTTTAGCTACCAAGGTCAAGAGAGCATTTTTCTCACTAGTTCTCAATTTAGCCAAATCTCGACTGGCAGCAACAGCCTTTTTCCCTAAAGTCTCAATATAAGTCATACACTACCTCACTTTTGTGAAAAGAGGGTTCCGATTTCTTCTCCCTCCAGTACACGTAAAATATCACGTGGATTGGCACCATTCATCAAAATCATCTCTCCTTGATTGTCAAAAACCATTTGAGCGGATTTGATTTTGCTCATCATGCCACCCGTTCCAAACTTAGAGCCTGCGCCACCTGCCGATGCCAAAATCTCCTCAGTGATTTCTGGAACATGGCTGCGCAGAACAGCATCATCATAGATAGTCGGATTTTTATCAAAAAGTCCGTCAATATCTGACAACATAATCAACAAATCTGCCTTGGTGATGCGAGCTACCACAGCTGACAAACGGTCGTTGTCTCCGAACTTGGTCTGGTGGTCCATCTCGTCAATGCTGACCGCGTCATTCTCATTAACAATAGGCACAATCCCCATACCAATCAAACTCTCAAAAGCATTGGTAACATTTGCCAAACTCTCTGGAAATACAACCACATCACGTGTTAATAAAATTTGACTGACCTTAGTCTGATAATGGGCAAAAATCTGAGAATAGAGGCTCATCATGGCAACCTGTCCTACACTTGATACCGCTTGCTGTTTGGCAAGGTCAGACGGTCTCTTGTCCAAATCAAGGACATTCAAGCCAAATCCCATAGCTCCTGATGAAACTAAAACCACTTCTTTGCCCTTATTCATCAAACTTGAAATGACAAAGGCTAGGTGGTCAATCTTCTCTAAATTGATTTTGCCACTTGCTAGAACAAGAGAACTTGTCCCAATTTTTATAACAATACGTTTTACATTTTCAAAATTTCGTTTCATAGAAAAATTATACAATAAAATATGAAGATTGGCACGATTTTATTCCAAAAAGAAAAGACTGAGTTTCCCCAATCTTTTCAACCGATTATAATGATTTATAAAGTTGGCTAGCATTGTCAACTGTGAAGCCGTATTCTTTGAAGATACGATCTCCAGGTGCTGATGCTCCCCAAGTGTCAATGGTGAGTGTTTTTCCGTTGAGACCAACATATTTACCCCAACCAAAGCTTGAACCAGCTTCGATAGCAAGGCGTTTGGTTACAGCAGCTGGAAGAATAGCTTCTTTGTATTCTGCTGATTGCTCATCAAAGATATTTTGAGCTGGCATTGAGACAACGCGAACGTGGATACCTTCTTCTGAAAGAGCTGCTTGTGTATCAAGAGCCAATTTCACTTCTGAACCTGTTGCAATCACGATACCATCAAGCTCACCCTTAGCTTCAGAAATGATGTAGGCACCTTTATTGATACCCTCTTCAGCCAAATCTTTTGTTCCTTCAAGAACTGGAAGGTTTTGACGTGTCAAAACAAGCATGGTCGGACGGTCTGTCTCTGCCAAGGCACGTTTCCAAGCCGCATTCGTTTCATTACCATCTGCTGGACGGATAACATTAAGATTTGGCATTGAACGAACACTTGCCAATTGCTCAACAGGCTCGTGAGTTGGACCATCTTCACCAACTGCAATTGAATCATGAGTCATGACATAAACTGTTGGCAAGCTTTGAAGAGCTGCCATACGAACAGCTGGAAGAAGGTAGTTTGAGAAGACAAAGAATGTTCCGCCATAAACACGTGTTCCACCGTGAAGAGCAATACCATTCATAGCTGCTGCCATAGCAAACTCACGCACACCAAACCAAATATTGCGTCCAAGATAGTTATCTGGTTGGAAATCAGATTCTTCCTTAACCATAGTATTATTTGAGGCTGAAAGGTCAGCTGAACCTCCCCAGAATGATGGTACTTGCGCTGAAATTTGTTGGATAGCTGACTGGCTTGACACACGGCTAGCGACAGCTGTACCAAGTTCGTGAGCATCAAGTGTCACTTCAATTGGTTGACCCGAGAAAGCTGCCTCATACTCAGCCGCCAACTCTGGATAGGCTGCCTTGTAGGCTTCAAAACGTTCTGTCCAAGCATCTTCTTCCTTAGCTCCACGCTCTTGAATGCCTGCTGCAAAACGCTCTGTTACTTCTGCAGGAACAGTGAAAGCTGGATAGTTATATCCGTAAACTTTCTTAGCGTGATCAATACCTTCTTGACCAATTGGAGCACCGTGAACAGCTGAAGTTCCTTGACCTTTAGCACCGTAACCAATGATGGTCTTGACTTCGATGATTGATGGTTTTTCTGTCTCAGCTTTAGCAGCCTCGATAGCGGCAGCAATTGCTTCCAAATCATTGCCATCTTTAACCAAAATATGTTGCCATCCATAGGCTTCAAACTTAGCTTTGACATCCTCAGTGAAGGCCATAGAAGTTGATCCATCAAGTGAAATATCATTTGAATCGTAAAGAAGGACCAACTTACCAAGTTTCAAGTGACCAGCAAGACTAGCAGCTTCTTGAGAGACACCTTCCATCAAACAGCCATCTCCGTTAAGGGCATAAGTGTAGTGGTCAACAATCTCAAAATCAGGCTTGTTAAACCTAGCTGCCAAGTGAGCTTCTGCCATAGCCATACCAACAGCATTAGCAATCCCTTGACCAAGAGGTCCTGATGTTGCCTCAACACCATCAGTATGATTGACTTCTGGGTGTCCTGGTGTTTTTGAACCCCATTGACGGAAGTTCTTTAAATCATCCATTGAGACATCATAGCCTGATAAATGTAAAAGGCTATAAAGAAGGGCTGACCCGTGCCCTGCTGACAAAACAAAGCGGTCACGGTTAGTCCATGTACGACCAGTCTTTGGATTGACCTTCATAAATTGATTCCAAAGCACATAAGCCATAGGTGCTGCACCCATTGGAAGACCAGGGTGACCTGAATTTGCTGCTTGAATCGCTTCAATTGAAAGCGTACGAACAGTATTTACTGCTAATTGATCAATATTATCAAATGCCATGATATCTCCTTTGAATATCTGTAGAAAAAATTTGAAAACAACTATGAAAAACATAGTATTTTCAGCGAAACTGATTTCATTATATCACATTTTCAGAAAAATAGGAAAGGTTTTCAAAACTCAGAAAAAAGACCCAAAAGGTTCTCTCAGGGTTACAGAGGAAGCGATTAAAGACAACTTTCTACCTCTGAAAATAACTAAAAACTACTCTCATCAGGATGACAGTAGCTTGAATATCGTATGAAGTCACATTTGACTTTTGTGCTCAACTGATAGTTCTAAACATTCGCAAGAAATCACTGATTTCCTTACAAAGAGTATCAAGGCGAGATTTTTTACATAAAAGGATTGGTAGGAGTTTTTAAAGCCTAACACCTTCACTCAATGGAGTGACTGCTCCTCGCTGGTCATCAGCAGACTGGTACTTTCTGAAAAAGATGTCATTTCAGAACTAACTAAACTCTCTACTTCTTCTGTCATTTGACGAAGGGCTTTCTTTGCTTGCACTTCTTCTGCTTGGCGTCTAAGCGCGGCCTTCTTTTCTCTGTTATCAAACCAATTTTGAATACGACTAGCCAAACGAATAGCACGTAAACCTCCGATGAGTAAACGATAGACAAAAACAATCACAGATTCTAGCAAAAGGAGGATTTCAATCACGATAACTCCCAAAAGACTCCATGCCATAAACAAGGTAATGAGTAGCTGAGAAAAAATCTTCTTTATATCACCTAGATGATTATTGTGCACAGCTAAGGTTTCCAAAAACAGATCTAAAATTCCCTGTAAAAGGCTAGACTTAACCCATTTATTGCCTTCTGGCGTCGTCTCTTCAGTACCCTTGGTCACCAAACTGGTCTTACCTTGACTATAAACCAAGACTTGATCCCCCTCTTTTGGGCTATAAGAAAAACACTCCATGCTAAGTTTTTTTAAATTGCCATCAGTATTGCCAAGATAAACCACGTCCGCTTCAATCTTTAAAACCATATAGGTTTGCATAGCTTTTCCTCCTTGCTTTCCAGTCAGCATACCAAAGATAAAAATCTCTGTCAAGTCAACAAAAGAGGTTGAAGCAACATCCAACCTCTTACAAAAATAATTTATAAGTAACGATAATGTTCACCCATTACTTGCTCTAAAGATATCCTGTAAAAATCAAGTAAAGGCTAACAGGTTATTATCAATCTACTTACTATGAACACGATTCATGTACTCCGTATAAGTTTCGGTGTGCATAAGATCTTTGGCATTTTGAACACGCTCTTTTGTCGGTGGTTTAACCCCTTCCAAAGGATAAGGAATTCCCAGCTCACGCCACTTAAACTCTCCCATTGTATGATAAGGTAAGATTTCAAACTTATCAACATTTTTCAAGGTTTTGACAAATTTCCCAAGAGCAATCAGGTGCTCATCAATATCCGTTAAACCAGGCACCAAGACATGACGAATCCAAACGGGTGTTCCTTCATCAGATAGATATTGAGCAAATTTCAAAATATTCTTGTTAGGTTGCTTAGTGACAAATAAGTGTTGCTTAGGGTCAATCTCTTTAATGTCTAAGAGAATCAAGTCTGTCACAGACAATAGTTTGTTCAGCACTTCATGATACTCCGGCGTATCTCTATAGGTAAAACCACAGGTATCCAAGGTACAATGAATCCCTAGCTTTTTAGCCTCCGTAAAAAGGGCAGTCACAAAATCAATTTGCAACATGGCTTCCCCACCTGAAACGGTGATTCCCCCCTTATCTCCCCAGAAATGTTTGTACTGAAGCGCCTCATTTAGCACATCCTCAACAGTTCTCTCCGTTGATTTATTCGTCTCCATCTCCCAAGTATCAGGATTATGACAATACTGACAGCGTAACTTGCATCCCTGCATAAAAACAATGAAGCGAACACCGGGACCATCTACTGATCCAAAACTCTCTGTTGAGTGCACCTGACCTGTTACCTGTTTGTAGTCAATTCCTGTCATAACAACCTCCTTGGAAACGTTTTACTTATTTTCATTATACACTTTTTCATTCCTAAAAAGCTAGTAAATAAAGCGAATTGCTAAATTCTATACTATAACATCCCTTAGGTATGTAGGCAAGGTCTTTAAAACTATCAGGTTATTATAGAACAGAAGCCGTAAAATAGAAAAATAATGAAACAAAGACAATTTCAAAGGCATTCATCAGTACTAAATCCCCTAAACCATGCAAGAAAAAGGCTAGGTCAACTAGCATTAATCGTTTTTTTACCATCCACTAGGTTTCAAAAATGAACAGATAACTAAAAAGAAGCTCAGGACTAGCCCCAGCTTCTTTTCGATGACTGATTAGATTTCCTCAAGGTTGGGGATATCCGTCATGATAACTTTCAACTTAGTCACACGACCATCTTTGACCTTATCATTAATCAATTCAATTGATTTTCCATTACTTTCAACGGTAAACTCTTCTTTGACTTCTTGCGTTGGAATAGTACCCACTCCCGTCAAATAAAAACCAGCGATTGTATCAACATCATCACTTTCTAGCTCTGTTTGGAAATACTCATTAAAGTCATTCAAGGTCATAGCTCCCAAGACAATATAGGTCTGATCAGCAATTTCACGAACATCAACACTTGCCTTATCCGTCTCATCATCAATCTCACCAACAATCTCCTCAAGAAGATCCTCGAGAGTCACCAGACCTGCAACGCCTCCATATTCATCCAAAAGAATCGCCATCTGATTATGCGTATTTCGAAAAGCCTTCAAAAGATCATCGACAAAAATAGTTTCTGGAACAAAAAGTGGGTCCTGCATAATTCGTCTGAGACGGATATTTTCAAAACCTTGCTCAAATCCAGCTGTCAAAAGACGCTTGGTATGAAGTACGCCGATAACCTTATCTTTGTCGCCTTCATAGACAGGAATACGAGAGAAATTCTCCTTGAGAATTTTTTCGATGTTTTCTTGAGTATCATCCTCAATATCAATCATAAAAGCATCTGTCCGAGGTACCATTACCTCACGCGCCATCAATTCATCAAGTGAGAAAACCCCTTGAAGCATTTCAATCTCTTCTGCTGCCAATGTTTCTTCACTGTTTGTCAGCATGTACTCAATCTCATCACGCGTCATCTGCTCATCGGCATCGTCAAAGGTCATAGGTGTTATACGACTTAACAGATTAGTTGAAGCTGACAACAACCAGACAAATGGGCTAACCAGCTTACCAATGAAGATAACGATAGGAGCTGAAATAACCGCCAAGTTTTCTTTGAGATTCATAGCGATACGCTTAGGATATAACTCTCCCAAAACGATTGAAATATAGGTCAAAAAGACTAGTGAAATCACACTACCTGCTGTTTGAGCAGCTGCAGAATTACCTAACCAACCAGCAATAACATTTCCCAAGGAGGCAGACAAACTAGCCCCTTGTAAAAGACTGATAAAGGTGATACCAACCTGAATTGTGGATAAGAAATGATTCGGGTTTTCTAAAACACTTAAAAGACGACTGTATTTTTTATCCCCTTCTTCTGCTTTTTGTTCAACACGCGCACGGTTAAGCGACACCATCGCCATCTCAGAGGCTGAGAAAAAAGCATTTAACAAGGTTAGGATAAGTAATAGAACAAATTGTAACAATAAGGACTGACTGCCAGGGTCTTCCATTAGTATTCTCCATTCAAAAATAATATAGTGCTCATATTATAGCATATTTTTCAGCGATATTCTAAGAAAGACCTTGAAAAGCTCTCCTTAATTATCAAAACTTTCTGAAAATATGCTATAATAAAACCATCACACTAAAGGAGAAGCTGTATGAGCATTATTTCCATGACAGATGTTAGTCTAACAAGACAAGGAAAAACGCTACTCAAAAACTTGAATTGGCAAGTTGAAAGTGGGCAAACCTGGGCAATTTTAGGATTAAATGGCGCTGGAAAATCAACCTTGCTTAAGCTTATCATGGCAGAATTTTTCCAAAGTCAAGGCGATTTAAAAATCCTAGGCCATCACTTCGGTCACGGAGATATCACATCGCTCAGAAATCAGATTGGGGTCGTTTCTTCATTCATTACTGAGCGCTTACCCAAACATATGAAAGCTGAGAAAATTGTCCTAACGGGGAAATACAAGGCTTCTATACTGTACAAAGCTTATGGAGAGTCCGACCTACAAGAAGCCAAGGACATGCTCACTTCTCTCGGAGCAGGGGAACTTATCGGACGAGACTACCATAGTCTATCACAAGGAGAAAAGCAAATTGTTCTCGTTGCACGTAGCCTTATGGAAGCCCCTGCTATTATCATTTTGGATGAAGCCACTGTTGGCTTAGACCTCTTTGCACGTGAAAAATTGCTGCGCCAAATTGATAAGATTACAGAGCTTGATCATGCACCACTCGTTCTTTATGTCACCCACCACGCTGAAGAAATCACTGAAAAAATGACACACATCCTCCTCTTGAGAGAAGGAGAAATCGTTGCTCAAGGTAAAAAAGAGGACATCATCACGCCAGAAGTCTTAGCTGACTTCTATCAAAATCCTGTTCAAATCATACCGATTGATGAGCATCGCTTCTACATTAACCCACTCTTAAGTTAATCAAAAGAATACAAGGGATAAAATCAGTAATTCTAGCTTATCAGCAAGTCTCCAGCTCTAGCTACTGCGCTGAAACTATCTTATCTATCAACTCCTATACCTGCATAAGCTAACCATACTAAAACGAGTTTGAGACAAAATAGTCTCAAACTCGTTTTCTTAACTCAATTTTTCTGCCATTACTAAAAAGGGTGGGGTGTTGATTTGATTAATTGGTTGGTAGGTCATAACTGTGAATAACTTTTGATCCAGGTGACTCATGTAATCCAATACAGCATCTTTTTCTTTATCGCCGCCCGCATGCCCATAATAAATCATGATAGCCAAACGACCACCGATTTCTAAACCTTCTAAAATTTTCTCGATCGCTACCAAAGTGGTATCAGGTTGGGTAATGATAGACTTATCCGCAGTTGGTAGATAACCTAAGTTGAAAATGGCTGCTCGAATAGGATCTTCCACATACTTATCCACATTTTGGTGACCGTCTAAGATCAGTTGAGCATTGCTTATCCCCAGCTGATCTAGGCGTTCTTGGGTCTTATCAAGGGCTTCTTGCTGAACATCAAAAGCATAGACTTTCTTAGCCAAACCAGCTAGAAAGGCAGTGTCGTTACCCTTGCCCATAGTGGCGTCAACAGCTATGCTATTGCCATCCAACACTTCCTCCAAAAACTCATGCGAAAGATGAATTGGTCGTTTAATCATGCTTTCTCCTCCACCTTACATCCCTGCCAGCTACCGCGTCTTTCCATCTCGACATCAATAGCATTAAGAACTTCCCACTTGTTGAGGCTCCACATAGGACCAATCAACATCTCTCTTGGTGCATCTCCAGTGATCCGATGAATGACGATATGCTTGGGGATAATCTCCAGCTGATCGCAGATAATGGAGACATACTCCTCTTGACTAAGCAACTGCAAACGACCTTCATGGTAATCACGTTGCATCCGCGTATTGGTCATCAGGTGCAAGAGGTGCAGCTTGATGCCATCAATGGCATTATCCGTCACACAACGGCGGACATTTTCCAGCATCATCTCATGGGTCTCACCTGGCAGCCCATTGATCAAGTGCGATACAATTTCAGCCTTGGGAGCTCGCTCCTTAAGTCGTTTGACCGTCTCCACATAAAGCTCGTAACTATGGGCTCTATTGATTAAATCTGACGTTTTTTCATAAGTCGTCTGAAGACCCAGCTCAACTGTGACGTGCATGCGGTCACTCAGCTCCGCTAAATAATCAATAACGTCATCAGGCAGACAGTCTGGCCTTGTTCCAATGTTGATACCAACTACCCCAGGCTCATTGATAGCCTGCTCATAGCGTTCTTTAATCACTTCCAACTTTTCATGGGTATTGGTGAAATTTTGAAAATAAACCAAATACTTCTGAACATCGGGCCACTTACGGTGCATGAAGTCAATTTCTTTATAAAATTGCTCACGAATAGGGGCATCTGGAGCTACAATAGCATCACCAGAACCTGAAACGGTACAAAAAGTACAGCCTCCATGAGCCACTGTCCCATCACGGTTAGGGCAATCAAAACCAGCATCAATAGGAACCTTAAAAGTCTTCTCTCCAAACAGTTCTCGATAATAATCATTCAAAGTCGTATAACGTTTTTCCATAGCAACTATTATAGCACTTTAAAAGCACGAAAAAAAGGGAGACAAAGCTCCCTCTACTAATCCTCTACTTTAATCTCAATAGACAAATCACTAGTATCTAACGTGACCTCTCCACCAATAGTAAAGGTAAAAAGAGGTTGCGTGTGTGCTAGATCCACATCATAAATAACTGGAATCTTTTTCAGAATCGGGTGCTTAGCTAGGATAAACTCAAAAATCTCTGGGGTCATCTGGCAGTCTTTAGGAAAACGCCCAAAAACAACCGCCTTAGGATCTGGATAAGCTTGTAAGATAGCAGTCAAATGACGTGAGATAATCTGATAGACATCATCTTCAGCCTCCTCTAAAAAGAGAATGTAATCCTTAGGTTTCGGTGCATACGGCGTACCAGTCAAGAGATTAAAAGTCGAGATATTACCTCCGATAGCAATTCCTTTAGCCTTACCTTCATTGTAAACCTTCCACTCTGTCGGCATGAAATGACGAGGCTGACTAGGATCATACCAAGCATCACTCGACCACTCTTGACTTGCCTCTAGAGAGTATTCTGTCTGAGTGACAGCTCTAAGCCAAGCCCTAGACTGATAATCTTGTCCCTCTTTCATCTTAAAGCTCGAATAGGACGGTCCCATATAGGTTGGCATGCCAGTCTTGGCATAGATAGCATTCAAAAGAGCCGTTGTATCTGAATAACCACAGATAAGCTTAGGATGTTTGGCAATCAGGTCGTAGTCTAAATAAGGCAAAAGCTCATTAGAATTAAAGCCTCCTATGGTCGCTAAGATGCCATCCACCCTTTCATCTGTAAAAGCAGCATGCAAATCTGCCACGCGACTCTCAATACTAGCCGAATCAAACAAATCTGTCTCAAAGTAATGCTCTGAGAAAGACAGACTAAAACCTAATTTTTCCAAGGTCTCCTTGGCAGACACATTAGCCTCAAAACCACCCAGACGTTCAATAGATGACGATGGACTTAAAATACGCAAATGACTTCCTTGTTTCACTAATGGCATAGATAACCTCCTTTGACTCATTAATCTATTATAACAAAAGAGCTAGTTCATTACGACTAGCTCTTGAAATAAATAGCCTCATGCAAGTGGCACCTAGGGTTAAAAGGGGACTGACAGGCGACACAAGCACTAACCTCTTTGTAGTCAGCAATCGTCATCTCCTTGTGGCAAACACCACAAATCACGACCAAGTCCTCCCTTCTGCTTAGAGGATAGGGAGCAAAAGAATGGTTTTGACAAGCATTGTGGCATTTATAGCAGGCATAGTAACGCTGACATAGAAAACACTTAAGCGCCACAATATCCAACTGACTGTGATAGTGGCGGCAACGAGACTCCCTGTCCAAATCAAGCCCATAAATCATTTTGCCAACAAAGAAAAGTTTTTCAAACGTTTAAAGAGGAAAAATGCCAAGATAGCCTTAATCACATCGCCAGGTAAATAAACCAGACAAGACATTAAAACAGGTAGAAGATTTCCCAAATGAAGATAATAAACCATAAACAAAGCACCGCTGAGATTGATAAAGATAACCCCAAAACCAATCAAAATCAAGAGCAACTTAAGATCACTCAATTGCTCCCAGTAGCGCTCTACAAAATAACCAACAGCTAAAACAGCAAAAGGATAAGAAAATAGGTAACCGCCACTAGCTGAAAGAAAGACTGCCAAGCCCCCCTTACCTAGAATACCGGTCGCATAAATCAGCAAATAAAGAAGTGCTGTCAAAAAGCCCTTTTTAGCTCCCAGAAAAGCCCCCATCACCATAAACACCATATTTTGAATCACAATGGGTACTGGCAAGAAAGGAACTGGAAGCACAGGCATATAGGCCAAGACGATAGTAATGGCAAGCCATAGTGTCATCTGAGTTAAGTCTTTCGTTTTCATTAGTTAACCTCTTTATTTTTTTAGTTAACAATAGTTTATCCTATTCATTAAAAAAAGTAAACCTATTTCAAAAAAAGGTTTACTTTTTTGATAAAAAGGAGCATTCTTAGCAACAAAAAAGCAGAGCTAAGCCCTACTTCTATCTCTTGTAATAAGATGTCGTTACTGTCAACACAGCAAAGCCAATAGCAAAACCAGCAACCACATCTGTCGGATAATGAACCCCTAGATAAATACGAGATATACCGACTAATAAAATCAACAGTCCTAAGATGACAGAAAGCCCATAAGCAAGCTTTTTAGATGTGAGCAAACGACAACTAATGACAATCAAACTTCCTAAAATCAACATCATTCCCAGAGAATGACCACTTGGAAATGAGTAACCATTTGCCTCAACTAAATGGCTGATACTTGGACGAGGACGTTGAAAAAAATATTTTAGACTAACTATGAACAGGGCTGCCAAGATACCGTTACTAATAAGGTAAAGAGCTTCTTTTTTGTAGTGTTTTAAATATAGTAGAGAAGCTAGCACCAGGAGTATCACAATCTGAGTGGATGTATTTCCCAAAAAAGTAATACCTTTAAAAAAACGGGTTAAAATAGCTGGTAGGTTCCCCCTAATAAGGGTCTGCACACTGGTATCTACTCCTGTTAAAGCTTCAGGTGAGAAGCGAACCAGCAAACCTAAGAAAACAAAGAAAGTAATAGCTATACCTGCTATTAGGTTAATCAATCGTCTATTCATAGTTAGTATTATAACATGAGAAACTTAAATCTTCTTTAAAACAGGCTTCAAAGCACCATATAGAGCAATGAATGCGACTGCAAAGATGAGCCCTTCCAGAAGGTTAAATGGAATGACCATCGCAAAAAGGTATTTTCCTAAACCGATAAAGGCACTAATATCAAAGTTAGCAAACTTAGCATACAAAGGGACAGCATAAACGTAATTTAAGACAAACATAACCAAAGTCAAAGACAAGGTCCCTACAATTGACGCTAGGATAAAGTTCTTGCTTGTACGTTTCTTATTCCAAATCAAGGCTAGTGACAATAGAAAAACTGATAAAGCAATAAAGTTCATCGGCATTCCAATCAAGGTACCAGCACCGCCATTGTTTAAAAGAAGCTTCAAGATTGTGCGGATAGCAAGAACTGCAAAAGCTGATTTTAAATCAAAGATGACCAAAGCAAGCAAGACTGGCAAGACTGAAAAATCAATCTGTAAAAAGTTTGCTGCTGGAATCAATGGAAACTGCACATACATGAGCAAGAAAGAGATGGCTGACAAGATAGCAATGTAAGCCAAGTTACGTGTTTGTTTTGTCGATGTTGACATAAAAAAATTCCTCCAATTTTTGCAAATTGGAAGAAGGTTCCGTCACTCAAAGTATGACAAAAAAGCATACTAAAAAATCCGGTCTTCTTCCATCCAGACTATACTGTCGGTCCTAGAATCTCACTAGGTCAGCTTTCGCTCACGGACTTCTCTAGTCGTACCTGAAAATACTAGATATGATAGAGTCACCGCCGGTCGGGACTTACACCCTGCCCTGAAGACACCTTTAGCATAACAAATTTTTTTTATGATTTCAAGTCGTTGATACTAATTATTACTATTTTTTAGCAAAAAACCAAGAAATATCAGACCATTTTCGGGTTCGTGATGTTTCTTGGCACTTTGTAGCAATAGTTTTCCTGTCACAATCTCTTACAACATTAAGAGAGACCTTCCCATTCTGCATAAAATTCATCTAAAAAAGCTAGCATATAATCGTGACGGTTCTGGGCCAACTTTTTAGCATAGTCTGTGTTCATCAAGTCTTTCAACTTGAGAAGCTTTTCATAGAAGTGCATGATGGCTGTGTCCTGACCTGAGCGATAGTCTTCTAAGGTCAGATGTTCACGTGCTGTCATGCTAGGATCATGGATGAGACGGTTTTTATTTCCCGAATAAGCCATGGTTCTGGCGATACCGATTGCTCCGATAGCATCTAATCGATCAGCATCTTGCACCACACGTCCTTCAAGACTGGCTGGAATCACCCCTCGACCTCCCTTGAAGGAGATGGTTTCAATAATAGCCATTATCCAATCAATGTCTGCTTGCGCTAATCCAAGATCGGCTAGAAAAGTTTCTAGCTTTACTTTTTCAGCCCGAGGATCCACAAAGAGCTTATCATCAATCATGTCATGCAAAAGAGCTGCCGCCTGACAGATAAAAAGATCTGCCCCTTCCTGCTTTGCTATGGTCACCGCTAAGCGACGGACACGATAGATGTGCCACCAGTCATGTCCAGAAGCCTCCGACCCCAGAACAGTTCTGACGTGCATCTCAATAGCTAGCAGTTGCTCTTCTTTCATCATTTAAGCTTGTCCTTGGCATAAGTGTGGCTACGTTCTAGCCCTTGGAAATGCTGCTGACGCAGAGCTTCATAAACCACCATACAAACGGTATTTGAGACATTGAGACTACGAACATGCTCATCGTTCATAGGAATACGCAGCGCTTTTTCAGCATTGGCACGCATAAAATCTTCAGGCAGTCCAGTATCTTCACGTCCAAACATGAAATAGTGCTCTGCCTCATCATCGTAAACCTCATCAGAGTAGGTTTTATCTGCAAACTTGGTAATCAGATGTAAGCTTCCTTTGCAGTTATCTAAGAACTCCTCCAAGGAATCGTAAAAATAAATCTCCAACTTGTCCCAGTAATCCAAGCCCGCACGCTTCATCTTTTTGTCATCAATAGGAAAACCCATAGGACGAATAATGTGTAAAGGAGCATTGGTTGCTGCACACGTTCTTGCAATATTTCCAGTATTCTGAGGAATCTGTGGTTGATAGAGTACGATATGATTTCTAGCCATAGCAGTCAGCCTTTCTTGTTTAGATAAACGATTAAAAAAACCATGCCGCCCGGAGTCAAGCTCAGCAGACAGCATGGTTGGATGGCGATTCATTACCTTAAATCATAACAGGTTTGATTTAAACCAACGAATTCTTTAGTAATAGTATAACGATTCTGACATCAAATGTCAACATCAATTAAGAAAAATGTCATAAATTTATGATTCTAATGCCGAAACGTATACACTTTCCAATCATACATCACGGTATCAAAATAGAAACATTTTTCATTGTATTATCAGGATTTTAAAAAAAGTTTATTTAGCAAACTACTCTTATTATCAAGAAAACAGAAGGCTTTCACAGTCTACTTAGTCCTTCCTTCTATCTCTACTGTCACCTCTTTTACAAGTCTATAACTTTTTCGAAAAAGAAGTGCATTTTCAAGGAAAAAGGAGTATGATAGAACGTAACTGTATAGGAGGAAAATAATGAGAATTATTGTTGTCGGCGGAGGAAAGGTCGGGACTGCCCTTTGTCGCTCACTCGTTGAAGAAAAGCATGACGTTGTCGTCATCGAAGAAAAAGAATCCGTTTTAAAACACCTCACCAAGAAATATGACATTATGGGCATTGTCGGTAATGGTGCTAACTATAAAATTTTAGAGCAGGCTGACATCGCAGAATGTGATATTTTTATCGCTATGACAGATAAGGATGAGCTCAATATGGTCGCTGCTGTCCTTGCCAAGCGTATGGGGGCAAAAGATACTGTTGTCCGTGTTCGAAACCCTGAGTACTCAAATCCCTACTTTAGAGACAAAAACTTCCTGGGGATGTCTCTAGTTGTCAACCCAGAACTCTTGACGGCACGTTATATTGCCAACATGGTTGAGTTTCCAAATGCGCATTCTGTTGAGCACTTCGCCAATGGACGTGTGATGCTGATGGAGTTCAAAATCACTAGTGAGAACCGTCTCTGTCACCTTAATTTAAAAGAGTTCAGAGAAAAATTTGGCAATATCGTTGTTTGTGCCATTGAACGTCAAGGTAAGGTTATCATCCCTGATGGTGAGGCTTCTATCGAACCAAACGATCGTATCTTTGTTACTGGTAATCGTGTTGAGATGATTCTCTTCCACAATTATGTGAAGAGCAAAACTGTAAAAAATCTGATGATTATCGGGGCAGGTAAGATTGCTTACTACCTACTCAACACGCTTAAAAATACAAAAATCAAGATCAAAGTTATCGAAGTTAATCCCAAACGCGCTGAATTCTTCAGTCAAGAATTTCCAAAACGCCATATCGTCTTAGGAGATGGAACAGCCAAGGATATCTTACTTGAAGAAGGGGCTCAAAACTACGATGCTGTCGCAACCTTGACTGGTGTCGATGAAGAAAATATCGTGTCATCAATGTTCCTAGAAAAAATTGGTGTCCAAAAAAATATCACTAAGGTCAATCGAACCAGCCTTCTTGAAATCATTGATAGTAAGGAATTTTCAAGCATCGTCACTCCAAAACGCATCGCTGTGGACTCTATCATGCACTTCGTTCGTGGACGTGTCAATGCTCAGCACTCTAACTTGGAGGCCATGCACCATGTTGCCAACGGACGGGTCGAAACCTTACAATTTTTGATTCGTGAGCAAAATAAAATGGCTGGTAAGAAAGTACACGATATCACCCTTAAACCCAATGTGCTTATCGCTGCTATCATCCGAAAAGGAAAAACCATTTTCCCAACTGGTGAAGATACCTTTGAAGTCGGTGATAAGATTATCGTCATCAGCCTTTTGCAAAATGTGACACACATTTACGATTTGTTGAAGAGGTAAGGCTATGAATAGAAGTATGGTACGTTACCTTGTCTCTAAACTCCTCATTATCGAAGCATGTCTTCTGATCGTTCCTCTGCTAGTTGCCTTTATCTATCAAGAACCTATTAAGGTCATTGGAAGCATTATTGGAACCATGGTCATCCTCTGTACTATCGGAGGGATTGGCATGCTCTTTAAGCCTAAAAATCTCCATATCTATACTAAGGACGGGATGCTGATTGTAGCACTCTGCTGGGTGTTGTGGTCCTTCTTTGGTGGGCTTCCCTTCGTCTTTGCTGGACAAATTCCAAGTGTCATCGATAGCTTCTTTGAGATGAGCTCAGGTTTTACAACTACTGGAGCTACTATCTTACCCGATGTCGGTGTCTTGTCGCATTCGCTTCTCTTTTGGAGAAGTTTCGCCCACTTGATTGGAGGAATGGGGGTTCTTGTTTTTGCCTTAGCCATTATGAGTAACAGCAAAAATTCCAATCACGAATTGATGCGGGCTGAGGTTCCTGGACCTGTCTTTGGTAAAGTGGTCTCCAAACTAAAAAATACAGCACAGATCCTTTATATCATCTACCTCATGATGTTTGTTCTATTGGTGGTTATTCTAGTCCTTTGTGGTATGCCTTTATTTGACAGTTTGGTCATCTCTATGGGTAGTGCCGGTACAGGAGGTTTTGCCGTTTACAACGACTCTATCGCACATTATCATAGCTCTCTGATTGCTTATATTGTATCAATTGCAACCTTGCTCTTTGGGGTTAACTTCAATCTCTACTTCTTCATTCTTTTAGGAAAAGTGAAGACATTCTTCAAAGACCAAGAGCTTCGAACCTATTTTGGGATTGTTGCTTTGACGACACTATTGATTTGCTTCAATATCATGCATCTTTATCACTCATTCGATAAAAGTTTCGAGTATGCTTTCTTTGAAGTGTCAACAGTCATTACAACAACCGGTTTTGGTATTACTGATACGACGGTTTGGCCCCTCTTTTCTCAAGTACTCTTGATTTTTTTGATGCTTATCGGAGGCTCTGCAGGATCAACTGCCGGTGGTCTTAAGGTCATTCGTGTCTTGATTCTTTCAAAGATTGCCAAGAATCAATTTTTATCAACCTTGTATCCTAATCGCGTCATATCACTTCATATTAATCATGAGGTTTTAGACAAACATACCCAACACAGTGTCCTAAAATACCTAGCAGTTTACACGATGACGTTCTTAGGTTTGGTGTTAATTTTAAGTTGGGACAATGAGAATTTCTTAGTTGTCTTTAGCGCAGCAGCCTCAACCTTCAACAATATCGGACCTATCTTAGGAACGACAGAAACCTTTGCTATTTTTGGACCTTTTGCCAAGCTTGCAATGAGTTTTGCCATGATTGCAGGACGTCTCGAAATTTATCCTGTCTTGTTGCTTTTTCTTCCTAAAACATGGTCTAACTAGACTCAAAAAGCTTATAAACAAGAACTCCTAAACAGTTATGCTGTTTAGGAGTTTTTCCTTTATTTTAACTTTCCCTATTTGAAAGAGATAGCTTACTTCCTATTAGCCCTAAGCGAAAAATGGTCAGGAACAGGGTCCTTTCCTGTCGGTGTAAAAGGATGGCAACGTAAAATCCGTGCTATTCCCATTAGGACCCCTTTTAAGCCATGTTTTTGAACGGCTTCGATCATATAATTGGAACAAGTTGGCTCAAAACGGCAACTAGGTGGAAAAAGAGGGGAAATCCCTCTCTGATAAGCTCTCACTAGCCAAATGATAATTCGCTTCATTTGCCTTTATTGATCGCTGCATTATGAAGCTGGCTAATCTCTTTTTTATTGAGGCGGCGAGCTTCCCCTGGTCTAAGACCTGTTAAGTCAAGGGTTCCAAATCGTGTTCGTGATAATTTATCGACTAAAAGTCCTACGGATTCAAACATCTTCTTAACCTGGTGATTACGCCCTTCATGAATCGTCAATTCAACAACAGAGCGATTTTTATCTGCTTCAACCTTGATAATGCTATAGTGAGCTGGTTTTGTTTTCTTACCATCGATAACGACACCTCTGGTCAAAGGACGCAAGTTTTCTTTAGTAGCAATACCTTTCACACGCGCCAAGTAAACCTTGTCAATCTCATTACGTGGGTGAATCATCTTGTCTGTAAAATCACCATCATTGGTCAAAATCAAAAGACCTGACGTGTCCCAGTCCAAACGTCCAACTGGATAAATACGCTCTTTAACCTCTGGTAAGAGGTCCACTACTGTCTTACGTCCCTTATCATCTGAAACACTTGAAATGACACCTTTAGGTTTATTGAGTAAGTAGTAAACCTTTTCTTCATTATAGATTGGGCTTCCGTCAACTTCTACTTTATCACCTGATTTGACCATTGTTGCTAGCTCAGTTACGACTTGACCATTGATTGTCACCAAGCCTTGCTTGATAAACTCTTCAGCCTTACGACGACTGGCAATACCTGCGTGTGCAATGTACTTATTGATTCTCATGTTATTTCCTTATTCTTGCTATTTTTATCACAATAAAAGCAGATGCTTTCAATACTTTTTACTATTCTACCATAAAAAGTGACTTTTACTCTGCTATTTTCCAATTATTCTGTCTCTTCTAGCTCATCAAAGAGAGAAATTTCCTCTTCTTGGACGACAATACTAGAGACATCAACTAATTCTCCCAAATCATTGATTCCAAGATAATCTAGAAAAAAATCAGTTGTCGCATAGAGATTCGGGCGTCCAATCGTTTCTAGTTTCCCTGCCTCTGTAATCAGTCCCAGGGCTTGGAGTTTTGCAATCGCACCGCTCGAATTAACCCCACGAATGGTATCGATTTCTAGACGCGTCGTCGGCTGTTTGTAAGCAATAATCGATAACACTTCCAGACTGGCACGTGATAAACTTTGGTTGACAGGAGTCTTAGCATAAGTTTTCAAAAGATCTGCGAAAATCTCTTTTGTCACTAGCTTATAAGTATTTGATGAGACCAGTAGATGAAAAGCGCTCTCATTATCCTCGTCATACTTGATCGCTAGCTTATCTAAAGATTGCTGAATTCCTGTAGGTGGTAGTTCTAACATTTCTGCGAGCTGTCTTAAGCTCAAACCATCCTCTCCTGCCAAAAATAGCAGCGCTTCTAATTTTGCTAGAGTTGTCATGCCCCCTCCTTCGTCAGTATTATCTCTCCAAAATTATCTTCTTGTTGCACACACAAGATGTGACGTTTAATCAGTTCAAGACTGGCTAGAAAAATAGTCAACATCTCAGCCCTACTCCTACTCTCAGAAAATAAATCTGATAAAGTCAACTGATGCTTGCGATCAAATCTTTCTTCGATATATACCATCATGTCCTCAATACGATACTGGTCCGCTTCAACAGTTGTATGCTTATCATTCAAAGTGCTTTGTCGTGATGACATCACTTTTGAAAAAGCAAGGAAAAGATCCACAACCGTCTTGTCATGAACTAGCTCCATATCCTCCGAAAGAACCTCTGTCTTAGCTTTTGAATAAAACTTCGCTCTTTGATCATGCTGGGCTGCCAATTCTTCTCCCAAGGCTTTGAAACGTTTGTATTCTTCAATTTGATTTAAAAGATCGACTTCCAAATCATCCTCGTAGGAAGTGTCCTCAACCAACTTCGGCAGTAAACGGCGACTCTTGATAAGCATGAGCTGGCTAGCCATGACCATGTATTCGCCCGCAACCTCAAGCTTCATGGCCTGCAAGGTAGCGATATAAGACAGGTATTGCTCAATAACCTCGACCAAAGGAACATCATAGATGTCCACTTCATACTTAGAAACCAGGTGCAACAATAAGTCTAGTGGTCCCTCAAAATCTTTAAATTTAATATCCATTAGTGTTTAAAATACTTTTCCAAACTCAAACTCGTTTTAAGACCAAGTGCCTTTGCAATCTCAAAAATGGTCTGCCCTTGTGCAACCTGCCTCACGATGAACTGTTCACGCAATTTTTGAGCCGTCAACTCACCAAATCCTTTTTCCTCTAAGAACTCAGACAAACGTCTGAAGTACCACTGACGTGAGTAGGCTTGGTCTCCATTTTGAAAATAGTAGGTCTGATCATCTCGTTTTTCTAAAAAAGGAAGCAGAATTTCTGGTAATTGTAAGACACGCCTTGTTTTATTGGTCTGACAGGTCAAAATCCTAAAGGTCAAATCAAGAGACTGAGTCTCAAGACTTGCAATTTCACTTGGAGTTAAGCCTAGCTCTACTATCAAAAGGGCAATCACCTGGCCTTCTTTAAAGGCCGTCTCTGAATAGAGCGATGACAATTCCAAAGCAGTGACTTCTTTAGATAGTGTATTTCTATTAACATCTAAGCTTAAACGATGGTAAGTCGATACTTTCTGCACCTGATACAGGTAAAAAAGAAATTGGTTCACTGCAGATTGTTTGCGTTTGGCAGCACTAATCGCTAGAGTCTTTAGAAATTCTTGATAGAGTTTCAAGCGGGTGTCTGTGATATCACCTGTAGTTTGCTCTAAAAATTGGTGTAAATCATAGCGATAGGATTTTTCCGAATTGAGACTGAGTGTCTTGGTTTGTAAAAATGACTCAACTAAAAGCTCTAATTTATCCTTTTTTTCTGATATCATAGGTCTCCGTAAATTCGTGCAAAAGGCTATTAACCGCCTTTAGAATTGATTTTCGAGTGATGATTCCCAAAAATCGGTTATCCCCACCTACAACTGGTAAGAACGGATTATCAACAAGTTTATGCATCACTTCTGTCAAATCAGCTGTCTCTGAAACAGTCTCTATCTTATCATTAACCATCTTAGCAATCGGCAATTGACTCATTTCCCAATCCGCTAAATGATGATGTGACTTATAGGCCAAAATATCAGAAATAGCGATTGTTCCAACATATCTTTTTTCTTTAGTGATAACAGGGACACGAGAGTAACCAGCACTAGCCAACAAAAGGCTAGCATGATCCGCATTATGACTGTCAACGATAATAGCCAGATCCTCAGCAGAAATAAGATAGTGCTCCATATGTTTAAGTAAAAATTGTTCAAATTCTTTTGCAATCATCTTGAAAATTCCTGACTAAGGGATGGGTAAGGCTCATGCTGTCGAGTATAGTAGCTAACTACAATCTTATGGTCCGTCACCTCAATTTTGGCATAGAGTTTTTCCATGACGTCACCACGAGGTTGCAAAACTGACCCTGGATTGACAAAGACAGTCTTGCCATTTTGCCAAGCGGCAGCTCGGTGAAGGTGCCCATAAAGACAGATATCAGCGTCAGCTTCTTGGGCAAACAAATCCAGTTTATCCCACATAAAGTTAATACCATACAAATGCCCATGCGTTTGCGCAATGGTCACATTAGGAAATCTTGTGATGAGCGTATTTGGGTATCCAGCATCGTAGTCGCAATTTCCTGCCACCACATGGATACCTTCCCAAACAGGGTCTGAACTTGGCAACTCAGAATCACCATTGTGAAAAATGGCATCCACCTTACCAAGGTAATGATTTTTTATCTCTTCAACAATCTCACGGTCACCGTGAGAATCACTCATGACGATTAATGTGTAGCTTGCCATTTTGGAAATACCTCCATCAATTTTTTCATTGCTAACCCACGGTGGGAAATCTCATTTTTCTCATCGGCAGAAAGCTCCGCTGCTGTCTTAGTTCCCTCACCAACGATGAAAAGTGGGTCATAACCAAAGCCATTGTCACCTTTTAGCTCTGTACCGATGTAGCCTTCCCAGTCAGCCTCAACGACAAGACTTTCCTTATTTGGAGCTGCTACGACCAGACAGGTGTGAAATTGAGCGGAGCGGTTTTCCTTGTCAAAGACCATGGCTAATTCGTGTAAGAGCTTAGCATTGTTAAGATCGTCAGTGGCATCAGGACCTGAAAAACGAGCTGACCAGACCCCAGGCAGACCACCTAGAACGTCCACTTTCAAGCCAGAGTCATCTGACAAGACCATCTTGCCAGTCAATGCTGAAATGATTTCTGCCTTGAGACGGGCATTTTCCTCAAAGGTCATACCAGTCTCAGCCACCTCTGGCAGGTCTGGGTAATCATTGAGGTTTTCGACCGTAATCCCTAGTTTACCAAACATCTTGCGGAACTCCTTAGTCTTACCCTCATTACGAGTCGCAATCAAAATGGTATCCCCAAAGCCAGTACCGCCACTATCACCGAAAAAGTCCTGACTAGACACACCGCCATCTGGAAGATGAACCACCAAGAGCTTGTCCCCCTCAGTAAAGAGAACAGCTCCCTGATGTTGACGAATCTCAATCTGACGACCTTTCTCTTGGTTAATCATGTCCACAATGAAAGACATGAGCGCGAAATCAGAGTTTTTCTTGATAACCACAACATCATAACTATCTTCATCGTTTGAATACAGTGGGTCTAATGTTCTAGCTATTTTAAAATAGTTTTCATCATTACTGATACCAACTCCATGAATAGCACCGTAGCCTTCCCACTTACCGATAAACCAGTTTTCTTCTGTTTTGACTTCATAAATCTTAGACATGATTTTCCTCGCTTTTTTCTAAATCCACATGGCTAACGCTGATGTCTGTACCTAGCCACTCTTGAGCAATTGCTTTAAAACTAGCCACACCGGCTGTCGTGAAGAACTGGTGATGATTGGCCACATCCCGGCTGCGATTGATTTGAAAATAATTGAGCAGGACAGAAATATCACGCACCGTCTCAGCTCCGCTATCAATCAGCTTGACCTCTGGTCCCATGACATTCTGAATAATAGGACTCAATAGAGGATAATGGGTACAACCCAGCACTAAGGTGTCCACCTTTCCCTTGAGTGGTGAAAGTGTTTCGTAAACAATTTTTTTGGCGACACTTGATCTGATTTCGTTAGATTCTACAATAGGAGCAAACTTGGGACAAGACAAACTCGTTACTGACATATCTGGCGACAACATTTCAATCTTTTGTCGGTAAATATCTGACTTAATGGTCATTGGTGTTCCAATAACGCCTATCTTACCAGTCTTAGTTGATTTAATCGCTGCGCTAGACCCTGGTAAAATCACTCCCAAAATAGGAATGGTCAACTTTTCTTTGATAGCTTCCCAAACAACCGCTGTCGCTGTATTACAAGCAATAACAATCATCTTAACATTTTTGGTCAACAGAAAATTTACCAGCTCCCAAGTATAAGCTTCTATCTGCTCTGCAGGTCTAGGACCATAGGGAGCACGCGCTGAATCACCAATATACACGACCTCTTCATGTGGCAGTTGACGTAGCAATTCACGGACAACTGTCAAGCCGCCTACACCTGAATCCAAGAATCCAATCGGACGATTATCCATAATACCTACTTTCTAAGAATAAGACAAAACCCAGCTGGCTGTGCCAACTGAGTTTGACTTCTACTCCAGCACGTCACACTCCAAGCTCTCTTGAAAGGTAACCCTCGCCTTCTTCTAACGAGGCTGCTCTTATTTTTTAGATTTGCTAGCAGCTGCTTTTGATTGTTTGATAATGTTACGGTAAGTTTGTTGAATCTTAGCTTCGCTTGGTTTTTGACCCATTTGGCTCATCATTTCACGGATAGCATCTGGTGTTAAACGTGGGTGTTCACTTACTTCTTTCTCGAATTGTTTACGAGCGATATAAACACCACCAAAAAGACCCGCTACAAGAGCGACGATAATCAACAAAATCCATACAAAAGTCATAATAATTGCTTTCTCCTCAGTTTTACTATTGCTACCATTATAGCAAATTACAGCAGACTTATCAAATATCAAGAAAGCCTTCACACTTTAGGTCTTACTTTCCGATAAACCCAATAAAGTTGTGCTGTCATCGGTAACCAAATCAAAGGCTCACAGATAATAACACCCCAGTAACCCATTCTTGGAATAACAAAGATAACAAAAAGAACCTTTCCAACCAACTCGATGATACTTGACAATAGTGGAGTTACCTTTTGCCCCAGTCCCTGCAGGGTATTTCGTAGCAGAAAAAGTACCCCCAACAAGGGATAAAATAAGGTTGTGAAATGCAAATAACGCTCGCTTGCTCTAAGCAGTCCCGACTTATCAGACCCTGAGACAAAGGCTATCATATAAGGTCCAAAAGCATACAAGCTAATAATTGATATCACTCCCCATATCAAAGCAAGAACCGTTGCTGTCTTTAAGCCTTGTCGAATACGAACCGTAAGACCTGCTCCTAAATTTTGTGAAGTAAAGGTAGCCTGTGCTGAGGCCATAGCTGTCAAAGGCATGATAAAAAATGACATCAGACGCCGTGCAGTAACCTGAGCAGCTATTATTATCACGCCAAGAGCATTAATAGAGGACTGCAGGATAACCGTTCCAACACTCACAATCGATGACATCAAGCCCATAGACAAACCTTGCCCCAAAAGGTCACGATAAAGTTTGCCATCATACGTAAAATGCTTTCTCTGAGGAATTAAAATCGGACACTTATAGTAACTATAGCCCAGACATAAAACAGCTGACAAAGCCTGAGAGATAACTGTTGCTAAAGCAGCTCCCCTAACCCCCATACCAAACTGTGTAATTAACAAAAAATCAAGACTAATATTGACCAAAGAAGCCAACACTAAAATAGATAGAGCCGTCAAGCTATCACCAATTGCCCTCAAGAGACCTGCTCCCAAATTATAAGCAAATGTCACTATAGCACTAGCAACAATCAATGACAAGTAATCATAAGACTGATGAATAACTGAAGCTGGTGTCCCTAAAAGCTGTAAAATCGTATATAAGGCAAGACTTCCAATAATCATGACTAGAAAGCTAAAACAAAGACTTATGATTAGACTGGCTGCAACAGCCTGCTTAAGCTTTTCCATCTCTTTGGCACCATAGTATCTGGCAATGACAATCCCCATACCATTTCCAATCCCTAAGGAAAAGCCCACAATTAAATCAAACAAGGAGGCGCTGGCACCTACCGCAGCTAGGGCAGATTCTCCTAAAAAATGCCCCACAATCATGGTATCAGCTGTATTATAAAGTTGTTGAAAGAGATTTGAGACCATAATCGGCCAAGCAAACAATAGCAAGACATTTAGAACTCTTCCCTTTGTTAAATCAATAGCACTTCCTTTCACAAAGACCTCCTTTACTCACAAAAAGACTGGAATAATCCTATCCCAGCCTAGTATTTAAACGACATTACTCTTTATCAAAATCAAATCCATAAAGGGTAGCAAAGTAATCATCCACTGTTTCAGCACGCCGAATCACACGAGTTGAACCGTCTTCTTGATAAAGAATCTCAGCTGAACGCAGACGACCATTATACTGGTAGCCCATTGAGAATCCATGAGCTCCTGTATCATGGATGACAAGCGTGTCGTCCACACGCGCCTCTGGCAATTCACGATGTTTAGCAAATTTATCATTGTTTTCACAAAGAGAACCGACAACATCCACTACCTGGATGTCTCCATCAGGATTTGAAATATTGGTGATATGGTGGTAAGCACCATACATAGCAGGACGAAGCAAGTTCACCGCACTGGCATCCACGCCTACATAGTGACGATAGGTATCTTTCAAATGAAGCACCTTAGTCACCAAGTGACCATGTGAGGCAAGCATGTAGCGACCAAGTTCGGTATAGATACTAATGTGACCAAGCCCGTTTGGTACCAAAATGGCATCAAATTGTTCATGAACACCTTGACCGATGGCTGCGATGTCATTTTGACGGTTTTCTGGACTGTAATCTACACCGATACCACCTGAAAGGTTGATAAAGTCAAGACTAATGCCCAGTTCGTTCTTGATTTCTACCGCCAATTCAAATAGCTGAGCAGCCAAGGTTGGGTAGTACTCGTTGGTTACTGTATTAGAAGCCAAGAAGGCGTGAAGTCCAAATGATTTAACACCTTTTTCTTTAAGATCTTGATAGCCTTGGAAAAGTTGCTCCTTTGTCATCCCAAATTTTGATTCTTCTGGGTGATCCATGATATCAGTCCCCAATGAGAAGACACCCCCTGGATTATAACGAAGGGAGACTGTCTCAGGAAGCCCCGCTGATTCTTCTAAAAAGGCAATGTGTTCGTAAGCATCAAGGTTAATGGTCGCTCCAATTTCACGCGCGTAGACAAATTCCTGAGCCTTAGTGTCATTTGATGTAAAGCTGATATCAGCTGACGTAAAGCCAACTTTATGACTCATGAGCAACTCAGTATCCGTAGCACAATCAACCCCACAGTTCTCTTCTTTAAGGATTTTTAAAATTGATGGATTAGGAGTTGCTTTTACTGCAAAAAATTCCTTAAATCCTGGATTCCAAGCAAAAGCCTTGTTAACAGCACGCGCTGTCTCACGAATCCCTTTTTCATCATAAAGGTGGAATGGTGTCTGGTATTGAGCTGTAATTTTTTCAAGCTCCTCTTTTGAAATAAATGGTCTTTTCATCTGTTTTCCTCAAAATTCGAAATATTTAGTCTATTATATCATAAGTTCCTATCGGATAAATTATTTCCTGCATATTTTTTTTACTAAAGAAAGTAGCTACCATAGTGACTAGTCTCTGCCAGATAACTGCTAAAAGAAAAACAAGCTACCTAAATCTTAGGTAACTTGCATATCTTAATCATTACGAGCAAAAAGACGAAGGAGATTAAGGAAAAGGTTGATAAAATCAAGATAGAGGCTAAGAGCCATCGAAATTGCCCAACCATCACCGACATTTCCTCCAGTTTGATAGTACACATTCTTGATTTGCTGATTATCATAAGCAATCAAACCCGAGAAAATCAAAACAGAAATGATACTAACAAGGTATGAAATAAAGCCAGATCCTAAAAAGAAATTAACCAAACTTGCAATCATAATACCAAGCAAAGCAGCTATCATAGCCTTACGTAGAGAAGACAAGTCCTTCTTAGTGACTGCTCCTAAAATTGCCATCACAGCAAATAAGAGAGCAGATGATAGAAAAGCTTGAAAGACAGTTGCTTGAGCATAACGGACAATGATAAAACTCAAGGTAAATCCGTTAAGAGCAGAATAGGTCAAAAACAAAGGAAGAGCTGCAGGGGTATTTTTAGCCGCTGCGCTTGATGCCATAAAGACCAAAGCAAGCTCCAGTAGAATAGCCCCATAATAAATCCAAGAGCCCCCTGTCATGATAGCAATGAGATTCTGCGGAAAAACATAAAGCATCAAAAGGGATACAAAGGCTGATAAACCAATCCCCATACCAACCAAACTATATACCTTAGAGAAGAAACGGCTTAATCCAGCCTCACTTCCCTGTGTGTAAACAATATTATCGTACATTACTCCTCCTTAACTAATCAATGGCGATCATTCAACAAACGTCTATGGAACAGCTTACCCTTACGAATTATCTTTCTAAAGGGGGTTGCCGCTTCCTTGACTGCCCAATACTTATCTACCATGGTCACGATATACCCCTCTTTATAACGTGGAGGCGCAATCGTTGCTCCCCACATATGTTTAAGGATAATATCTTCTTCTTTCTTATTAAGCGTTGTTATCTTACGGGCATTTCTAACGGCAATACGAGGATGAGTCCAAGCATGCCCCTTAGTGAACTTCGTGTCACGCCAGTCATAATAGAACATATCATGCAATAGACCACCTCGAGCAGTTGCCTTAGCATCCCAACCCAATTTTTTCGCAATTTTATAGCTAGTATAAGCAACATTAATCGAGTGCTCCAAGCGTGTCGAATGATGGTGTTGGACGATTCCATCCAATTTTTGGAAACGCGGATGATCAATCAAATGACCAACGTGCTTCATAAAGTCTTTGTCTTGTTCATAGTGTTTCATTTTAGCCACCTCCAACGGTGTATTTCTAACTAATTATAGTACAACACTTTTCTTAAATCAAACTAAACATCATAATCCCCGCTGCCACAGCCACATTGAGACTCTCTGCATCCCCAGGCATAGTGATGTGAGCCAAATGGTCAGCGAATGCTGTCATTTCTTTTGAGATACCTTGACCTTCATTTCCCATTACAAGAGCAAAATTTTCAAGATGAGGCAAGTCCTTATAATCTACCGACGTTTGAGATAAGGTTGTCGCAACGATAGGCTTCTTCGCTTCTTTAAATGATGCCAATAGTTCAAAAAGGTCCCCTCGCCAAATTGGCAAGTGAAAATGACTACCTTGCATAGAACGAAGGGTCTTGTCATTATAAATATCAGCTGATTTTTGTGATAATAAGACACCGTCAAACCCAGCAGCATCTGCCGTTCTAATCATAGTGCCAACATTACCTGGATCTTGAACATCTTCTAAAACCAACAGCTTGCCTGAAAACTGATCCGGTAAAGAGTGAGATTCTAGCATAATTTCTGCTACAATGCCTTGAGGGGATTTTGACTCGGTCAACTCCCTGAGTACCTCTATAGAAACAAGAACAAGTTCTGACCTATCACCAATACGTTCTGCCATTTCGGGCACCACAAAAATATGACGAAAAGTGACTCCAGCTTTTTTGGCTTCTTCAAAGAGGTGCCAGCCTTCAATCAAGTAAGAGGTTTTACGGTATTTTTTTTGCAAGAGTTTTTTTGTATTTTTAATGAGATTATTTGCTTTTGAGGTTATAATAGTCATGTAAACCATTATACCATCAAACCTCAAGCTTCTACAAAGAAAGAAGGTAGAATTCATGAAAAAAATGCGTCTCCTAGTGTCTGGTCGGGTTCAAGGAGTAGGCTTTCGCTACTCAACCTACCTCCTTGCCCAAGAAATAGGCGATCTCTATGGCCGGGTTTGGAACAATGATGACGGTACTGTTGAAATTTTAGTCCAGTCCGACAATGCTGCCAAACTAGCTAAATTCATCCAAGAAGTCCGAAAAGGTCCTTCTCGTTTTGCCAAAGTTAGCTATGTTGATGCTACAATGGCTAATTTCTCAGACTACACAGACTTTCAAATGGCAAATTAAGACTTCAGATGTATTGAGAAATTAACAAAAAAACAGTAAAATAGATAAGTATTCTAAAATAAAGGACTGTACCAAATTGAAAAATAGTAAAAAATGGCTACTGACAGGACTCTCTCTGTCAATGCTACTTCTCCTAACAGGATGTGTTTCACGCGATAAAAGCGGTAACCCTACTGGTCTCATCTGGAATCTTTTAGGTAAGCCAATGAGCTATGTCATCACTTACTTTGGTGACCACCTTGGACTTGGCTTCGGTGTTGGTATCATCGTTACAACTATTATTGTTCGATTGATCATCCTTCCCCTTGGTCTAAATCAATCTTGGAAAGCGGCTTATCACGCTGAAAAGATGAATTACCTCAAACCTATCTTTGACCCAATCAACGAGCGCATGAAAAATGCTGAAACACAAGAAGAAAAAATGGCTGCACAAGCTGATTTGATGGCTGCTCAACGTGAAAACGGCGTTAGCATGCTTGGTGGTATTGGTTGTTTACCGCTACTCATCCAAATGCCTTTCTTCTCAGCTCTCTTCTTTGCTGCTCAGCACACCAAAGGAGTTGCTAATAGCCACTTCCTTTGGATGACTCTTGGACAACGTGATATTGTCCTTATCATCATTATTGCTGGTCTTTATTTTATCCAATCATACTTATCTTATATCGCTGTTCCAGAAGCACAGCGCCAACAAATGAAAGTCATGATGTACTACATGCCAATTATGATGGCTGTGATGTCATTTAGCCTTCCTTCTGCTGTTGGATTGTACTGGTTTGTCGGAGGGATCTTCTCAATCGTCCAACAACTCATCACCCAATACATGCTTAAACCAAAACTTCGTAAGCGCGTTGAAGAGGAATACAAAAATAATCCTCCAAAAGCTTTTAAATCAGCACGTCGTGATGTTACTCCAAAGAAAGCACAAACAATTCCAACTCCAAAGTCAAACCGTAATGCCGGTAAGCAAAATAAACGTTAATTAAGAAAAAACCACAGAAAAAGAAATATTACTTTTCTGTGGTTTTTTTATCAAATGAAGACTATACCTAGTCAAACCTTACTTCTTTCATCTATAAATCACGTAATTAATATACCAAAATAAAAAAGGAGACAAGATCCCAATCAACATGGAATTGCCTCCTTTTGTCAAACATCTCTCACAGAAGACTATTGGTAATAAAGCCAATAATCACTTAAGCTGTTTTTTCAACACTGATGATTTCAACATCATAGCTTCCTGAAGGTGAATCAATCGTTGCTTTATCCCCAGTTTTTTTACCAATCAAAGCTTGAGCGATTGGGCTTTCATTTGAAATTTTTCCAGAGAAGATATCTGCACCTGCTGCACCAACAATATGGTAAGTATCTTTATCAGTTGTTCCAACTTCTTGAACAACAACTGTTTTACCAATAGCGACCTCATCTTGAGCAACCGCATCACTGTCCACAATCTCAGCATAGCGAATCTTAGTCTCAAGAATTTGAATTTGACCTTCAACAAAGGCTTGTTCATCTTTAGCTGCTTCGTACTCAGAGTTTTCTGAAAGGTCACCGTAAGAACGTGCAATTTTAATACGTTCAACAACTTCTGGACGACGAACGAGTTTGTACTCTTCGAGTTCTTGTTCAAGTTGTTCTTTTTCCGCTTGGGTCATTACATAAGTTTTTTCTGCCATCTGTCTATCTCTTTTCTAATTAGTTTCTTTGTAAAATCAAGAAGGTGGGCATAAACCCTCCCTTCTTAGTCGTTAATTACTGCTTTCTGCGACCTGACTATTGATATATTTTTCAACATTTTGTAAATGTGTGTCGTAATCTTCCGAATAATACACTTTACCCGTTTTGACATCCGCAACAAAGTAGAGGTAATTCGTTGATGCTGGTTGTATCGTTGCCTCGATTGCAGATAAACTTGGGCTATCAACTGGTCCAGGCATCAAGCCAGTATTAGTATATATATTATAAGGAGAGTCAATCGCCGTGTCAATAGTTGTATCTTCTTTAAGCGTTGTTGCTTCGCCGAGTTTACCCATAGCATATAAAATGGCGATGTTACTCTGCAAAGGCATGTTACTATTCAAACGATTATAGAAAACGCTAGCAATGTTACGACGGTCATCATCTGTAGAGCCTTCTTTTTCTACTAATGAAGCCAATGTCAGGATTTGATTGACATTATACCCACTTGACTTAATGGTCGTGTAGTAACTTGATAGGTAAGAATTCATTGTTGAAATCATTTCTTCTACCAAGCCTTCGAGGGTTGTATCGTCATAGTAGTTGTAAGTTGCAGGGAAAAGGTAACCTTCTAACTGATAAGTTGCCGTATCCGCACTTGGAAGATTTGACAATAAATCTGGGTATTTAGCAACCATCTTAGCGATGAAGGTGTCATCTTTCATCAATGCTAAGAAATCATCTGCACTAAAAGGTGTCTTAGATGACGAGCTTGTATTAACATTTTTAGTAATCGCTTCAGCGATTTGCTTAATCGTGTAACCTTCTGTCACCAGAATTTTACCAGCGACAGGTTGTTCAGGCTGAGCTGTTCCACCTTTTTGGAGGGACTTAACAATCTCCTCAACCGTCATACTTGCCTTCAAATTATAGTAGCCACTTTGAAGATTTGAAATGTTTTTAAACTTGGTATAGTAATTAAAAACAGTTGCATCTTTGATAACACCACTCTTTTGCAAGATCTGTCCGATGTATTTATTGCCTGATCCTACTGGAATATCGACAGTGACATATTTTTTGGCTGTTTTATCAGCTGCTCCCAAGGCAGACGTCACATAACGATAGCCGAAGAAACCTGCTAAACAGCCAACTAAAATAATAACGGTAATAAGAATAGCTGAAATCTTAGTAGCAATCTTATTTTTACGTTGACGTTTGCTTGGAACTTCTTTTTCAAGCTCTTCAAAAACATCTTTTGTCGACTCTGATTTAGCAACTAACTTAGGAGCGACAATCTCCGCATCATTTTCTTCAAGTTGGGGAACAGTCGTTTGCTCCTGATTTTGAACAGTTTCTTCAATAGTGAATGTTGAGGCTGTTGGTAATTCTGGTTTAACGATCTCTTTGTCTACTGGTGACGTTTCTTCAAGTGATAAACTAGCCATTTTGGCAGCATCAATAGCCTCTTGGGCTTCTTTTGCCTGCTTCTCTGCTGCTAGACGCTGCATTTCTACTTCTTGAGCAATAGCTTGCTTCTGAGCTTCTTGACGTTCACGTAATAAACGCTCCTCCTCAGCTTTTTGTTGCTCAATCAGGGCTTTAGCAACTGCTAGTCGCTCTGCTTCTTGGCGTTTCAAGGCTAACAAACGCTCTTCTTCAAGACGAGCCTCTTCAGCTAGCTTTGCCTCTTGCTCGGCTTGTCTTTGGGCTGCTTCTTGGGCTTCTTGTTGTTTGCGGCGTAATTCTTCCTCACGCTCTTGGCGCAAACGGTTAGCCTCCTCCAATTCAGCTAAAATTTTATCCTTAAAGCTCGGCTCTTTTTGAGATGCTTTTTCACCATCTTTAAAATCAGTCAAAGCTTATCCTCCTCCATATTTATCAAACGCCATTATATCTTAAAAATTAGGCAAAATCAAATCTAATTCCTTTTTGTTACCGTATCGTAACATTGCTTCAACAAGGCATTTAAAAGACTCGAAGAGAGGTTTCAGAAGCGTCCCAAACCAAGTTGTACCAACTAGCTCCACCATGAGATGACTCTGACTCGCCTTCATCCAAAAAACCATTTCTCTCATAATAAGCAATCAAGTAATCGTGGCAAGTCAAACTTATCCCTTCACGTTCTTGAGCGATGGCAAGATCTTTCATCGCTGCTAATAAGGCTGTTCCAATCCCTTGATTTTGAAAAGTAGGATTAACTGATAGACTCGTCAAGGCGATGTACCCACCTGCAGAAGGATTAGGTACTACCTCATGAAAAAGATCATCGGTTAAATAACGCTGATTCACAGCAGGTCCTACCACATAACCGGCTAGTTTTCCATCCACTTCTGCAACTAAGAAAGTATCAGAAATCGTTGTGATACGACTTCTCATATCTTCGGGCGTAGCAGCCTCTGCTTGAGAGAAATTTTCTTGCTCAATCGCAACGATTTCTTCCCAATCCTCTAAGGTCGCATGTCTAATTATCATAAATAACTCCTAGAATAAGGCAAAGAGTTGGGAACCCCCAACTCTAGTGTTTATTGATTGTTGTTGACACTACTTGATAACAATTCCTCAAAAGAACGCTCATAAAGTTGAATGTCTCCTGCTCCCATAAAGACATAAACAGCATCCTCGTGGTTAAGAAGAGGTGAGACGTTTTCAACAGTGACCACTTGAGCTGGTTTGACAATCTTGTCTGCCAAGTCCTCAACCTTAACATCACCGTGGTCAACCTCACGCGCTGAACCATAGATTTGTGCCAAGTAAACAGCATCTGCTTCATTAAGAGCATCTGCAAAGTCATCCAAGAGGGCAATCGTACGAGTAAAGGTATGCGGTTGGAAAATCGCCACAATTTCTTTTGAAGGGTATTTTTGACGGGCAGCATCCAAAGTCGCAATAATTTCAGTTGGATGATGCGCAAAGTCATCAATGATAATGGTGCCGTTTACCACTTTTTCAGTAAAGCGACGTTTAACACCTGAGAAGCTCTTCAAGTGCTCAGCTACTAAATCCATGTCAAATCCAGCAACAAATAAGTTAGCAACTACTGCTGTCGCGTTCAAGATATTGTGACGACCAAAAGCTGGGACATGGAAGTGACCGATAATCTGACCATCGTGTTTGACATTAAAGTCAGAACCTGAAGTGGTACGTGTGATGTCGCAAGCGATAAAATCATTATTCTCATCAAAACCGTAGTAGTAGATTGGAGCTTCTGACGTAATTTGACGAAGATAAGTATCTTCACCATAGATAAAGAGACCTTTTTGAACCTGTTTAGCATAGTCATTGAAAGCATCAAAGACATCATCAATGCTTGTAAAGTAGTCTGGGTGGTCAAAGTCAATATTTGTGATAATTGAGTATTCTGGGTGATAAGGCATGAAGTGACGTTCATACTCATCAGATTCAAACACAAAATATTGAGCGTTGGCAGAACCACGTCCTGTACCATCACCAATCAAATACGATGTGTCTGTGATATTTTTCAAAACGTGAGATAAAAGACCTGTTGTTGAGGTCTTGCCATGAGCTCCTGCTACACCAAGACTGGTAAATTGACGCATAAAGTCACCTAAAAACTCATGATAACGTTTAAAGGCAATTCCCTTTTGAATAGCGTATGCTACTTCGACATTATTGTCTTCACGAAAGGCATTCCCAGCAATCAATTCAACATCTTCTGTAATATTGTTCTCATCGAAAGGCAAGATAGCGATTCCCGCTTGCTCTAATCCACGTTGGGTAAAATAATATTTTGAAACATCTGATCCCTGAACCTTATGTCCCATTTGATGAAGCATGAGCGCAAGGGCACTCATTCCTGAACCCTTAATTCCAATAAAATGATAGGTTTTTGACATGTTTTCTCCTTTATTCGTCAGCCTCAAACCGTGTCAAGTTCAATTCTTGAGCAACTCGACGCTCCTTGTTTTCTTGACGTTCTTTTTGATTATAGACCTGGCTACGTTTTAAAAAGTCATAATTATTCTTCTTAACTTTCTTGGTTGAGGGGTTCTGAGGTTTCTGATAGGTTTTGGGTAACTCAACCAAGATGTACTCTTCTTGGCGTAACTTATCAGAAAAGCGTGATAAACCTGTTTGAGAAACTCTTTTAGGCTTAACACTCTCAACTTCTTGACGGTTAGGTGACGGGCTAATCGCTTGATTAGCTTCTACTGTGCTCACTTGTCTCGTCAAAATAGGAGAAGAGCTTTTTCGCTTTTGACTCGCCTGGGTCACTTCATTTTTCAAATACAGGTGACGCTTGCGCTTGATGTCCTCTCTAGCTGTCTCTCTAGCCTGTCTCGCATAAGTTTCCTCAGTTTGAGAAGGCTTATAAGTAACTTGATTTGACAGGTTAGACGAAATGACTTGAGTCTCCTCAACCTCATTGTAGTTTTTGTCTTGATAATTACCACGAATATTATTGATTAAATCTTCATTTTCATAAAGTTTCATTAAACGCGACTGCCCAATAATAGGCTCATCGTCCTTCACTAAAGGAAATGGTCTCGTCACTTGATTCATGGTAATCACCAGCCTTTCTATAGGAAAAGAAAGATGTGAAAGCGTCTAATCTCTTTTATCTTAGAGGCTCCCTTTCACGAGTCATCTTCCTTTGCCATCTCTTTTCTACAACGCTCCTATTATAAACTAAATCTATGAATTTTTCAAAATTATCTTATTCTGAAATCCCTAAAATTTCTTTAATATCATCAATTGTCATGCTACCTCTCGTTTCATTACCATCAAGAACAGTATTGACCAAGTGTTTCTTGCTTTCTTGCAACTCCAGAATCTTTTCTTCAATGGTGCCACGAGTGATCAAGCGATAGACCTCAACGTTTTCCTTTTGACCAATACGATGGGCTCTACTAATGGCTTGCATTTCAACAGCCGGATTCCACCAGAGATCAATTAAGACAACGGTATCAGCTCCTGTCAAGTTAAGACCCACACCACCTGCCTTCAAGGAAATCAAGAAAGCATCCTTAGAGCCACTATTAAAGGCTCGGGTCATCTCTTGACGTTGATCTGCCGGGGTTGACCCTGTGATTTTATAAGTCGTTAAACCAAGTTTTTCAAGCTCTGCTTCTGCCACATCCAACATTCCTCTAAACTGTGAAAATATCAAGGCACGGTGTCCATTTTCCTTGATTTGAGTCAATAGCTGACGCAGACTATCTAACTTACCACTATCACCTTTATAATCCATAAAGAGCGCAGGGGTATCACAAATTTGGCGTAATCTGGTAATGCCAGATAATATCTCAATCTTCTGTCGATTGATTTCCGAATCGGAATGCCCCTTGATACTTTCTTGCATCTGACGCAACTGTGCCAGATAGATTGCTTTTTGACTCTCTGCGAGTTCATTAGGGTAATTAATCTCAATTAAATCTGGCAACTCAGGAAGGACATCTTCTTTTTTACGCCTCATGACAAAGGGCTTGATGTAGCGCGCTACCTGCTTAGCATCCATCTTAGAAAAGGCCTTATGGTTAGGCAAAAGACCTGGCAGTACGATTTGGAAGATTGACCAAATTTCAGCTAGTCGATTTTCAATCGGTGTTCCTGAGAGAGCAAAACAATTTTTGACGTCAAACTCACGCAAACTCTTAGCAATCTTCGTCTGAGCATTCTTCATCACCTGAGCCTCATCGAGGATAAGGTAGTCGTACTTTTCTTGACGATAAGCCTCAAAATCTTGTCTAAAAGAGCTATAGCTCGTAATCATCACTTGATGATTCTCCGCAATAAGCTGATCGCGAACAGGCTTGAGACCGTATGAGACAGCAACATCAAGGTGAGGGGCAAACTTGTCAAACTCATCTTTCCAATTATAAATCAAACTAGATGGCGACAGGACCAATACCTTGGATGACTCTGTTATACGTGATGTCAAGAAACTAATGGTTTGAAGCGTCTTTCCAAGTCCCATATCATCGGCTAAGATTCCTCCAAAACCGTAGTGATCTAACATGCTCAGCCACTTGACACCTGTCATCTGGTAATCACGTAGCTCCGCCTCAACATGAACAGGGGCTGCTTCAAAGGTCTCTGGGTGAACCAGGTCATGCGCAAGATTTTCAAACTCTTCGCTAAAGGTAACCTGAGACATCCCTTTGAAAGCTTCTGAAAGCTGATAGGCTGCAATTGTTCCTAACTCCAGATGACCTTGACTAACTTGCTTAGCACGAAGATTTTGTAAGGCTTGACTAACCTTCTGAGTCTCATCATCAAAAACAACTAATTGACCAGACTTGCTGATAAAATAAGGTTCATTGGCAAAAAGAGCCTCCAAAGCTTGGTCAATATCATCCTCTTGAACCTGATCAAAATCAAAGGAAATATCTAGCAATCCGCCCTTCTTTTGAATAGAGACGCTTGGTTTTTCAACACTTCGCAAGGCTTCTAACTCCTTAGAAAGCTCAACCTTCCCAAATCGCTCAAAGCGCAACAAGGTGTGATTGAAGAAGTTATAAATCGTCTCTTTGCTCAAAGGTTCACGCTTACTTTGCAGGCGGCCTTCAAATCCTTCTGCCTCAGCTAAATTCAGAATGCGAGACTCTTTTTTATAATTGCTAGCAAAAGGAAGATTCAATAATTCTTCTTGGCTAGTCACAGTGATGTGCTCAAAACGAAAGGTCATCTGAAGTGCAACTGAACCATCATCAAGCAAACTAAATGCAAACGACGGGCTAAAATCGTGAATCTCAAACGCTTTAGGAGCCTTAACATCACCGAGTTGCCTAAACTCTAACAAGCTATCTGCAACCTTGGCTTGGTCATCTAAATCAAAAAAGATATGACGTGACAAATCCTCAGACAAAGGAAGACTCTTGATGGCATTAGCTAACTTTTGCTGCTTTAAATCTAAGTAGTAAAACACACCGTTATAGAACAAGTATTGGTTATCAAAAAAACCTAGACTATTTTTATCTGAAATAATCAATTCGATAGCCTGTTGATGGACATCAACATCAAAATGGTAAATTCCCTCATCACCAGCTAAATGCCTGAACGTGATTGACGTGTAGTGATTGTGCAAGAAATCAAACTCAAACTGCCATAAGCGACTCATCAAGGTAATCCCTTCCTCAAAGAAACCACTTGGAAGCATCAGGTTGCGTCCATGATTAGGGAGGATAAAGTCGCTATCAAAACGATCCGAGTCAGGTATCAAACGCCATAAAAACTCAATGACTTCTTGACTCTCTAAATCAAAATAAGGCAAAGCTAACTGCTCATAGTAGTTCTTGCCAATTTGATAAAAACCTTCTTTTTTAACGATGGCTAAAAAGCCACGAATATCTCGTACAATGTAGCTTCGCTCATCTGGTAAACGACGAATCTTCAAGGTCCACCACAAATCAGAAGAATAAGGACTTTGCTGACAAGACGCTGAAAGCTGGTATTTCAAGGTGTCATCCTCAACCATCACCAAGGAATCCAAGAATAAGCTACCAAACGAGTGCTTTTCCTTAACTTGCTTAGTCTCTTCCTCCTTATGTTGAATCTGGTCAGCCATTTCCTTTCCAGTAGCGTCATTCTTTAAATAATGCTCAACCGCGGCTAAATGCTGGCAGTAGCGCTTACTTTGAAAGAGATCACAAGAACACATTACCAACTGATCATCAAACGCAAAGGAAATCAAGGCGCCATCTACCTCAGCAGTGATAACACCATCTTCTTCACTTATAATCTTGATTTTCCCTGAGTCATACAACTCAATTCCTTGATTACGAATACGCCCTGGAATAAGTTTTGCCATATTTTTCCCACCTTTACGATGATTCTTACCAATTGGTTACAGTGATACGTGCTAATCCATACAAAAGAAAGCCCTTTATCAGTCATTAAAACTGAGATAGAACAATCTTTTATTATCTTTTCATTATAGCAAAATTCAGATAATTTAGCTCTAAAAAATTGTCTCAAACCTACACTAACTAACATTATCCCTTTCTCTCTCCTTTTATCAGAAATAATCCTACCCACAGATAAGAAAACAAGCCCACCCTCATGGATGAACTTGTTAACGATATATCAGCTAAAACTTATTCAGATTCTTTAATCGCCTCACTAGTTTCCAAACCTAAACTTCTATACATCTTTTCTTTTGATAAATCATTTTCCCCTTCAAGTAAGAGGTTTTCAAAAAAGGAAGTCAAAAATTCTGGGCGTTTCTGTAATATTTTAGCATTGTCCAAAACTAAGGCATCTCTGAAAAACTGGGCATGCTTTTGAAAAGGTCTATTATCAACTTCAAATCCAAATTCACGTAAATATTTTATGAGAAAAACTGTCGTTGTTCTTGTATTACCTTCACGAAAAGGATGAATCTGCCAAATTCCTGACATAAAAGATTGGATGTGCTGAACAATAGCCTCCTTTGAAAGCCCTGAATAGTGGAAAGTCTTTTCCTGCTGAAAATCATAATCAAGTGTCGCTTGGATCATCGAAAAATCAGCATAAACAACACTTTCGCCATTAAGAACTGCTTCTTTTTTAGAAATATTTGTTTGACGAAATTGACCGATTGGTATTGAATCATCAAAAATATCCTGAAACAATTCACGGTGAATGGTCAGTAAGGTAGCTGGGCTAAAGGAAAAGCCGCTACGTGACAGTAGCTCCGCTATTCTCAATGAAACCAAGTCAGCCTCAGCTGTACTATTATCCTTCATTTTATGGTAAGTCGTTATCTCCTCATAAACCTGTTCATAGCTATAATCACCGCGAGCCTGACACTCAGCAAGCTCTACCATGTAAGCAGATGGGGTCAGACCATCTACCTTCTGAAGACCAAAACCGGTCTGCCAAAGATCCAACTTGGTCTGATAGGATAATTGAGGATTGTCAATATGGTATGTTGGCTGCATCATTTATCAACCTTTCTGTTATAGTCGTTATTTGCTATTATACCAAAAAACAAGCCCACCCTCATGGATGAACTTGTTTAGGAGATTTATGAAAAAGAAAAGTTTTAGGATGGTTATAGTATACAAAGCAAAGCTTAAAACAAACTTAATCAGATTCCCTTTGCTTCGCAATCCAACCAATGGCATCTGCAGGAGGATTTTCCTCATCAATCCATATAAATTCGATACCGATAACAGTTGAATCCTTGTGCTTTGTTAATCGCACACCGTTGATTTCTAGCTGCACCAATCTTTCGTAGGTTAATCTTTCCCTTTCCTTAAGCTGAAAAACACCTCTCAAAATCCACTCACCCAAAATACCTTGTTTCTGAGTTGATTGAATCGCCTTACCATTGTCTTGGTTAATATAAGCTTCAATCTCGTCGCCAGATGGCAAAAATCTCAAGGTAAATATTCTTTCTTCTTTAGGAAGAGCTAGCTTATTACTATTTTCTTTAAAAGTGCCAATAGCTTCGCCAAAAAAGTTTGGATAAGTCTGATGAAAATGCTTGGCATCTGGGATTGGAATGTAAAGTTCACTGATAGGACGGTAAATCATATGCTCAATATCGTTGATCAATTCAATATTTTGAACTGTGTCCATCAGATATGTCATCAATTCAGAACGCAATGATTTCATATCTTCCGTTTTCTTCCAGCTAATCAGCAAAATCTCCTTGAGGTAGTCACTAACCTTTTTCAACTCATCCTCAGCTAAAAGAGAGGTATACTTTGTTTCAATAGAGGCAATGCGTTTTTCACGATCAGCTTTAGCTAATTTCGAACCGCCGTCAAAAGCGTTATAACCAGAACTTTCTTCAACCTCGTGTTTAGCATTTGGAATCATCCAAGAAACCGTCTGTTCAACTATCTGTTCTTCCTTACCTCCAGAAAGCTCATGCAAATGCTCAAAAAGGTAAAAAGGATCCTCAACATAGGACACATCCCAAGTCTCAACAATAATATCTTGATTGTTAAAGGTCATATGTAACTGACTATCTGCGGCAGTGTATTTGTAAACGTGATTACCATCTGTAAATCGAAAATTAGTTGGGTTATTTAAGTTAGTTGCCCCTAAAATCTGTAATTGCTCGATATCAATAGGGAGATAACTTGTCTCGCCAACATGAATTTTAGGGTCTTGACCTTTTCTGGTTGGCATCAAGACATGATAAACAGATTCAACTGAAACATCTTCCGACTGAAAGCCTTTAATCTGTGCCTTTGACGAAGCAATTCTCTGATTTCGAAGATGAGAAATGTATCTAGCAAGTGTTTCATAAGACGCTTTATTCTTCTCATCAGCTTCTTCTTTGGAATTTGAAATACTAGCGTGAAACTGAATTTTCTGCAAAATCTCCGTCCACTTCTGAGAGTCTTTCTTGAATTGTGCCACCTTTTGGTCACCTGAGCTAAGCCCAAAAGACTTAATCCCTACAAGATACTTATGCTTATCATCCAAGACTAAAGAAGCATCGTAAGATGTATTGGCAATATCTTCTGCAACAGCATTAAAGGCTCTTTGAAAAACAGTCTCCTGAAACTTAGAATTGACAATGGGAGCTACTTGCTCCAAATCACCATCATCTGTATCTGCTTTTTGAGAAAAGGCCTGACTCAAACTAGCAAAATTAGTGATTAACGTTTGATATCGTTTTTTGTCCGATGATTTTAAATCTTCCCACATATTATCTATCTCGCCTCTTTCCACTTTAGTCTATCAAAAGAAAGTGAGCCATTCGCTCACTCCCTTTATTTATTCGTAACCAAACTATAAAAAGCACCACTACTCTTTTTCTTAACAAACGTAAGATAATCATCTCTTGATAGAATCGGAAGTGCTTCGTCAAGATTGGCAACAAACTGCTCTGCTTCAGCTTGACTTGAAAAATAGTCAACCAGATAAGATTCCCCTTCGAAAGGTCCATTCATCTGTGTATAAATCAAACCAACTTGACCTTCTCTATCAAACTGAGATTGCCCTTTGGATTGATTTAAAGCATCAGCTATTTTTTCTGCAATGCGCCTAATAACCGGGACAACAACACTATTGCCAGCTTGTTTATAAAGCTGACCATTAGAAACACCTTCTGGAATCTTGAAATCTTTCGGATAGCCTTGAGCGTTAAAGGTCTCTTTAGGTGTCAACTTACGAATCCTACCACTATCCGTCAAAATCAAGGGAACATTATGCCCCCCTGTCCCCATATTAGCAGTCAGAGTCGGTACAACACCACTCTTATTTTCACGGACATACTGACGACGCCACTGATAAACCGTATCCTGACTGGTCATACTTTCTTTCAGCTGGTCATAGAAATTCTGACGACCTTCCTCATAATAGTAGACCCTCTCTTTCTCTCCAGAAAAGTCAATTATCTCTTTCAAAGAAGTTGTCAAAGCAATCTCTTCTGGAAATTCAAATAAATCATAGGCTTCTTTATTATCAAAACCTACAATATAAATTCGCTCACGATTTTGTGGAATATTACCATAATCTTTACCATTCAGAACCTTCCACTTGATAAAGTAATTATTATCCGTCAAGGCTTCGCGAATCACCTTAAAGGTATTACCGTGGTCGTGACCCACCATATTCTTAACATTTTCAATAAAGATAGCCTTTGGTTTTCTCGCTTCTATCATGCGAAGCAGTTCAAAGAACAAATCCCCACGATCATCCTCGAATCCCTTACGATATCCCGCAATGGAGAAAGCTTGACAGGGGAATCCTCCCACAATCACATCAATATTGTCGCCGATTTCGTCGGCAGGAACAGCGTGGATATCACGTGAATCTAAAGGTGTATCAGGGTAATTCAAAGCATAAGTCACCCTTGCATACTTATCAAATTCATTAGCAAACACCACTCTGAACTCGTCGGTTTGTTCAAAACCTAACTCAATTCCACCCACACCAGAAAAGAAAGCCGCAATATTGTACTTCCTATCTGAGGTAGAACTTACAGAATTTGTCATGTTTAGCTCCTTTGTATTGATTTGTAACTTAACTAGTATAACATAATTTCGAGAGTTGATATAAATCAATAAATTAAATCTCACGACAAACGCATGAGATACTCCATTTCATTTTCTGAACGACAGAACCTTTTTTGACCTAAAGTAGTCGGCTTAGATATTTGTCAAAGGATAAACTAAGAACATATTTCTTATGCCTCATACTCATTTTCTTTCCAGTATCTAGTCTCTTTAATACAGCTAGACAGAATTTATCCATGACATTTAAATTGAAAGCCAAGTGCTTGTTCATCGTCTTATTAGCATCCTCACGGAAAACAACATCCAATAGCCAGTGCATACTCTCTATCTGCCAATGACCTCGAACGTAATGACACAATTCCTGAGCACTAACCTGGCAACTTAGAATAAAATAACGGGTCTCTTCACTCTCTTGTCCATTTTTTATGATGTGAATACGGGCTTGGCCTATACTCTGAACATGGCCCCAATCAGGATGAATTTTTCTCAGCCAACTGACATCATGGATGACATCATACTGTCTGACTTCAATTTGACCATGAGCCTTTTCAATAGTTTCGTAAGTGTCATCGCCTCTAGAATCCAACTCAAAGTAGGGACGAATGTCCTCTAATAGTCCCTTCTGATTCTCTTTAACAGCCAAACAGTAGTCGCCTTTTTTCTGGATAA
>NZ_JAFBEI010000005.1 GCF_016908655.1 Streptococcus saliviloxodontae | reverse complement strand
GATACACCTGTTCCCATGCCGAACACAGAAGTTAAGACCTAGAACGCCTGATGTAGTTGGGGGTTGCCCCCTGTTAGATATGGAAGTCGCTTAGCAAAAAGGGAGTTTAGCTCAGCTGGGAGAGCATCTGCCTTACAAGCAGAGGGTCAGCGGTTCGATCCCGTTAACTCCCATATAGGTCCCGTAGTGTAGCGGTTATCACGTCGCCCTGTCACGGCGAAGATCGCGGGTTCGATTCCCGTCGGGACCGTCAAAATTGAATAGATTTTGTAATGAGACTCGTTAGCTCAGTTGGTAGAGCAATTGACTTTTAATCAATGGGTCACTGGTTCGAGCCCAGTACGGGTCATTATAGCGGGTTTGGCGGAATTGGCAGACGCACCAGATTTAGGATCTGGCGCTTAACGGCGTGGGGGTTCAAGTCCCTTAACCCGCATAACTATATTAGCCGGCTTAGCTCAGTTGGTAGAGCATCTGATTTGTAATCAGAGGGTCGCGTGTTCAAGTCATGTAGCCGGCATTGAAGTATATTCAAATTTGGGCGCGTAGCTCAGGTGGTTAGAGCGCACGCCTGATAAGCGTGAGGTCGGTGGTTCGAGTCCACTCGTGCCCATTATATGGTCCGTTGGTCAAGGGGTTAAGACACCGCCTTTTCACGGCGGTAACACGGGTTCGAATCCCGTACGGACTATATTTTAAGGGCAATCTTATGATTGTCTTTTTTATATTAACCTGCTCAAGGTTTCAATAGGTAATAACATGATATTATAGTAAATAGGGAAAAGTAATCGGATTTTCTCTATTTTTTTTATTACTCAATAAAGCTAATGATTTATCAATATATGTTTCGCTTTCTGTATTTGCAGGAGGTAAATTTTAGACAATTTTACGATAAAATTTTAAAATATTGGAGAAAAAGAGATTTAAATGTGTTCTTTTACTTTTAAGTATGGTAAAATTAAAAATGTGTTCTATTTTTGAAAAATTATAATATTTAAAGAACTAAGTATATTTGATTAAGATATGCTTCATACGTGCTATAATAAAGAGTAGAAAACGTTTTATTTAGAAGTTAGTATAATTGTTATTGATATTTGAGAGGAGAATATAATAGTGACATCAAGTTGTAGTTTAAAAGATTTTAGTTTTTGGGAGGAAGAAGCATGATAAAAGGGAAAGATGAATCTCAAAAACATATTTTGGCTTTACTAACCTTAATTATTGTTTACATTTCAGGATTCTTTGCAATGTATTTACCGTATAGTGATTTGACAAAAGGTGGCCTAATCATTTTATTGGTATTGCATCTATTAATTTTTTATGTATCTGAATTCTATGATGCCTATAAAAGAAATAGTTATTTTGAAACTTTTCTTGCTGTTTTTAAATACAGTGTTTATATGCTATTGATGATGGGATTTTTAACGTTCATGATTAAAGATGAGACCTTAATTTCGAGGCGAGGGATTTTCTTTTTTAGTGTTATAAACCTATCCTTGATGTCTTGTTTTATGTTTAGCATGAGAAATTATCGATTACGAAAATATCAATATAGAGCTAAGCAGCTTTATGTAATCACAGTGAATGATCGCTTAGAAGCTATTGAAGATAGCATTACTAATCATTCAAATGTTGGTTATCAAATTGCTGGTGTAACCTTGTTAGATAGTCAGGAAGCTAATAGCAACAGTCAGTTGATTTCTCAGGAAGAATTTGTTGAGTTCACTACAAAATCAGTTATTGATGAAGTATTTATCAATCTTCCTTCTGATGAATATAATATTCAAGATTATATTACCTTTTTTGAAAATATGGGTCTCCCTGTTAGTGTAGCTATTAATGCTTTGGGGTACGATATCACAGGTTCAAAGACTATTCAAAAATTAGGTACTTATCAGGTTGTTACTCTATCACCTGTGGCGTTAAAATACAGTCATATTATTGCTAAACGTATGTTGGATATAGTAGGTGCACTAGTTGGTCTATTGATTTGTGGTTTAGCAGGGATTGTTTTAGTACCTTTGATTAAAAAAGATGGTGGTCCAGCTATTTTTTCACAAAAGCGTGTAGGGCAAAATGGTCGACTGTTTGATTTTTATAAATTTAGATCGATGCGAGTAGATGCTGAGGAAATCAAGAAAAAATTGATGTCTCAAAATGAAATGAATGGTTTGATGTTTAAGATGGATGATGATCCGCGTATTACACGTATTGGTAAAATTATTCGAAAATTAAGCTTGGATGAGTTACCTCAATTTTGGAATGTTCTAAAAGGTGATATGAGTTTGGTTGGAACACGTCCACCAACATTAGATGAGTACGAACAATATACACCTGAACAAAAGCGTCGTTTAAGCTTCAGACCAGGTATTACTGGAAATTGGCAAGTTTCAGGACGTAGTGAAATTAAAGACTTTGATGACATTGTGAAGTTAGATGTGGACTATATCAATAATTGGACTATTTGGTCTGATATTCATATTTTAGTGAAGACTGTTAAAGTGGTTCTTCTAGGAAGCGGTGCAAAATAGTTTCACAAGGAAATTGAATTCAAAAATTAAAATATTTGAAAATATCATGTGTTGTGATATACTATAGTTATGATAGTACACTAGTAGTTTATACTATGTTAATAAAATAAAGTAGTAGCAATTAGAAGTATTTGGAGAGAGTATGTCTAAAGTATCTTCTGTCAAATTGAATTTTATAATGAATTTTATTTTGACAGTATCAAACTTCCTATTTCCATTGATTAGTTTTCCTTATGCATCAAGGGTATTGGGAGCAGATGGTGTTGGGACGGTAAATTTTGCCACCTCAATTATTTCCTATTTTACAATGATTGGGATGCTAGGTATTCCAACTTATGGTATTAGGGCTTGTGCTAAGGTACGTGATAACAAAGAAAAACTCGCCAAAACTGTTCAGGAGATTGTTGTCTTGAACAGTTTTGTTATGTTGTTATCCATCTTAGCATTAGTGCTTGCGGTCGCTAGCATTGATAAGTTAAATCAAGAAAAGTTTTTGTATCTTATCATGTCATCGACCTTAGTTTTTAATGTGTTAGGTGTCGAGTGGCTTTATAAAGCGCTTGAACGCTACACATACATTAGTATTAGATCAATCATATTCAAGGTGATCTCTTTACTATTATTGATGGTATTAGTGAAGACGAGTGATGATTATGTCCGTTATGGAGGAATTACTGTTTTTGCAGCAGTTGGTTCTAGCTTTATGAACTTTATTAATCTTCGACGTATGATTCCACTCAGACCTTTTAGAGATTTAGATATTTGGCAACATTTGAAACCTACTTTGACTTTCTTTTTATTGTCAGTTTCATCAACTATCTATTTGAATGTAGATACAACTCTACTAGGTTTTATAAAGGGTGATCGAGTTGTTGGCTATTATTCTGCAGCGACAAAAATCAAAGCGATTTTAGTTAGTGTCGTTACATCTTTGGGAACCGTTCTATTGCCTCGATTGTCTTATTATCACCAGGAAAAACGTTACGATGAATTTGATCGCTTAGTTCAAAAAGCTTTGCAGTTTATCTTTATTATTGCTTTGCCTTTGATGGTTTATTTCATGATTGAGGCTAAAGATAGTATTCTATTTTTATCTGGTCGAGATTTCTTGCCTGCTGTTTTAGCCATGCAGTTGATTATGCCAGCGGTTTTATTTATCGGGTTATCTAATCTAACTGGTATTCAAATTTTAGTGCCGACTCATCGAGAACGATTAGTTGTTTATTCAACTATTATAGGAGCGGTGGTGGATGTTGTTATCAATATGGTCAGCATTCCTTTATTTGGTGCAAATGGAGCTGCTTTTGCCAGTGCTTTTGCAGAATTTGTTGTTGTTATGGTTCAACTCTACTACTTGCGCGATATGATGATACCTTTGTTGAAAAAATTACAGGTTTTCAAATGGGTTGCGGCTGTTGTAGTGGCTGTACTTGTGACATTACTTTTACGAGACAGTTTAAATTTGAGTTTATTTTTGAGATTAGTATGGACTGCAATCTTATTCTTTAGTAGTTATGGGCTGGTTCTGATTTTATTGAAGGATCAGTTTATGATGGAAGCTTTAACGTCAAACTTGAAGAAATTAAGAAAGGAGAGATAATGAATAGCAACTGAGTTTTCTCAGTTATTTGGAGATAACTGAGAAAATGAAAAAATGTGTTAATTATAATATTTTGAGCATTTTAGTTGAGATACCTACTAACTTACGGTAGCATATAACCAAGCTAGAAATATTATTTATTAATTGAATAAAATAAAGATAGTAGTCTGTTAGGTCTTAGTAGGGTGAGAGCTACTGGAACCTAGCAGTTTAATTAAAGGAGAGAAATACTATGAAACGCGTTATTACATACGGAACTTTTGATTTGATGCACTATGGTCACATTAACTTGCTTAAACGAGCAAAAGCCTTGGGAGATTATCTAGTTGTTGTGATTTCATCTGATGAATTCAACTGGAACGAAAAAAAGAAGAAATGTTACTTCACTTATGAGCAACGTAAAGCTCTTGTAGAAGCCTGTCGTTATGTGGACCTTGTTATCCCAGAAACATCATGGGAGCAAAAACGTGAAGATGTCCATGAGTATCATATCGATACCTTTGTTATGGGAAATGATTGGGAAGGTGAATTTGACTTTTTGGAAGAAGAAGGTGTTGAAGTAGTTTATCTTGACCGCACACCAGAAATTAGTACAACTCAAATCAAGTCAGATTTGTTAAATATGTAGGTGAAATGAAGAGTAGAATAATCTATCTTATTAAGCATAACCATGTGATCAAATGGCTTTACGTTCACATGGGGAGCTTATTTTTAAGAATGTTAGGCTTTTTTATCAAAACAGATGATAATTTAGTTCTTTTTGTACCGAACACAGGTAAAAGTTTTAGTGGCAGCCCTAGAGATATCTATGATTATATGCAATCACAAGAGGCTTATGCGAATTACCGCACCATTTGGGCTTTTGATGAACCTGCAAAAATGGCAGAAGAATTTCAATTGGAAACAGTAAAACTTGATTCTTTAGCTTACTTTATAACCTGTTTGAGAGCTAAGTATTGGGTAACGGATATCAATATTGAGCGAGGCCTTCGCTTTAAGAAAAAAGGTACTGTCTTTTTAAATACTTGGCATGGTGTCGCGATCAAAAAAATTGGGAATGATGATCCTAATTCGGCTAAGTATGACTATCGTGATCTAGATTACTTATGTGTTTCTGGAGAGTACGATAAACAGGTCTTTTCTTCTGCTTTGAAAGCACCTGAGACGAGTTTCTTAGAGGTTGGTATGCCTAGAAATGACCGTCTTTTCAAAGCAACTGATGCAGAAAAAGAAGAACTGAGAAAGCTTTTAGATATTCCAGAAGGTAAAAAAGTTATCGTATATGTTCCTACTTGGCGTGATAGTCAAGATAAGGGTAAGACCTTTGGTCTTGCTATTGAAGCTGACTTTAAAAAGTGGCAAGAGGAACTTGGAGAGGATTACGTTATTCTGTTCCGCGCTCACAGCCGTACGACGGAAGTAATGTCAGTAGAATACAATGAATTTTTACGTGATTATTCAAGCTATCCTGATTTGAATGACCTTTTAATCGTGGCTGATGTTTTGATTACAGATTATTCCTCTGTTGTGTTTGACTATGCTATTTTAGAGAAACCAGTTGTTTATTTTGCTTATGATTATGATGCTTACTTAGAAGAACGAGGCTGTTATTTTGAGCCTAGAGATGTTTTTGAGCAGCCTATTTTAGAAGAAGAGACAGCAGTCATTTCTCATTTGAAATCACTAGATATTGTCAAGGAGTCTGCTTTAACGACCCAAATTAAGAAGTCCTTTATGGATCATAGTCATGGTCAAGCAACACAGATGTGTGTAGAGAAGTTGTTTAGTAAGTAAGGGAGAGAGATGAGAAGCGAAGATTTAAAATTGATCCAAAAGGAACAGCTTGAGATGGCTAAGGTGATTTTGGATATTTGTGATAAGCATGATATTCCCTATGTTATTATGGGGGGAACTTTGCTGGGAGCTGTTCGCCATCAAGGGTTTATTCCTTGGGATGATGACCTTGATCTTGGAATGAAGAGATCAGATTACCAAAGATTTTTAGAAGTGGCTCAAGAGGAACTTGAGCCACCTTATAGTCTCCATCACTATCAGACAGATGAAAATTATATTTACCCCTATATTCGTATACAAGATTCGCGCTATGCTTTACGACGAGAGCATACACGTAATCAGACAGTTCAGCAATTATGGGTTGATATTTTCCCTTTAGATGGTGTTCCGGAAAATCCTTTGAAACGTTGGTACTGGGAAAAAACACTCTATGTTTTAAGAGGATTACGAAATCTTTCTTGCTTTGATGAGTTGGTCAATGTCAATAAGTCATATACAGGTTTGAAAAAACATATTGTTGCATTGGGTATGAAAACCAATGTTCAAAAATATCTAAATACGACTGCTATTTTAAAACGTATTGACAAATTTTTGATGTCTTGGAATCTGGAAGACAATCCAAGTATTGGAAATCCGATGGGAGGGCATTGGTTTAAGGAAGTTTATCCGAAAGACTACTATGCTGAAACGGTAGAACTACCATTTGAGGACTGTTATTTGAAAGCACCTAAAGATTATGAAAAAATCTTGGTTCAGATGTATGGTGACTATCAGCAGTTACCTCCTGAGTCGGATCGTAATTGGCATGGAACTAGCCTGGTTAAGGAGGACTGAACATGGCAAAATTAAAAGTTGCATTTGTGACTCATCTTCCTAACTTATCTGGTGCTAACCAATCTTTGCTAGACCTGTTGGCAGGCTTAAAAGAGAGTTCTTCTGTAGAGCCTGTTGTTCTCTTAGGGCGTTCAGGAATCCTAGAGGAGCGATTGGTTGAACTTGGGATTAGCTATAAGGTGATTCGATATGGAAATCTGATTAAAGGCAGTAATTCAGCCTGGCGTACTTTTTCGAAAAACGTATTGAACCGTTGGTCCCGTCGTCGGATTGCCAAGTGGTTAAAAGAGGAATCTGTTGATTTAGTTCATAATAATTCTTACCTTGTGGGCGTTGGTATGGAAGCAGCTCAAATGGCTAATATCCCTTATATTTGTCATTTGAGAGATTTTGTTTGGGAAGATCATGGTATATGTCTTGAAAATGAATCGCGTCAAGAAGAATTACTATCGCAGGCAGATCAAGTCATAGCGGTGTCACATGCTGTTGCTCAAAAATATGCTCCCTTATCGAAAAGAATTCAGGTTATTTACGATATGCTTGATAAGGATAAGTATCGTATTCCACTTGAAGAGAGAGCGTCACTATTTTCAGGTGACACGGTAAGACTTATTTTAGCTGGACGAATTGTACCAGGTAAAGGTCAACTTGATGCCATTAAAGCGGTCGAGCTTTTAAAAAGTCGAACAGATATTCAGATTCATTTGGATATCATTGGGACACCTACAGATAAAGACTATTTTGATAAATTGGTCAGTTACATTGATGAGAAACAATTAGACTTTGTTAGTCTGAGCGAGTATGCGGATGATTTGAGAGAACTTCGTAAGTCGTCAGATATTGGTCTAGTTTGTTCTCATCATGAGGCTATGGGGCGTGTTACCTTGGAAAACATGCTTTCAGGTTGTTTGGTAATTGGTGCAGATTCTGGAGGAACGAGTGAATTGCTACAAGAGGGGGCTTATGGCTACCTTTATACTCCTTCTGACCACTGTGATTTAGCCAATAAAATTGAGTATGCTATTCTTAATGCACAAGAATCTCATATCAAGCAAGAAGCCGCTTATCGATTTGTCAATGAACAATTTAATAGAGCTGAGTATCTGAATCAGCTGATTGCTATTTACCAAAAAGCAGTAGAGAGGAGAGAGAAGTGAGATATTTTATTACGGAGAGAAAACCCACTGAGAAAAATATGAAGAATGCTGCTAATAAAGCGCGTGCAGATGTTGAAGCAATTCTTGAGCAAGAAGGTTTTCAAAATATAGAGATTGTTATTCCATTTAAAGGGAAGCAAAGTCCAGTACAGTCTGTCGTTGAAAACTGGAAGAATTATGGTATCTGGAAGAAGAAACTAGCTATTCTTGAAAAAGGAGATGAGCTACTTGTCCAGTTTCCTTTGATGTCTAAGAACATTTTAGCTTCAAAATTACTTCAACAATTAGCAGCAAAGGGTGTGATCGTAACCCTTCTTATTCATGATTTGGAGAGTTTACGATACATTAACCGTCAATCAAGTGGTTTAAAGGACAAACTTCGCATTCAGTTTGAGGAAAAGTCTGTTTTAAAAGCATCAACTAAAGTTATTGCCCACAATCCAAAGATGGTAACCTACTTGAAAGAGCAGGGTGTTTCGCCTCAACAATTAGTTTCTTTGGAGATATTTGATTACCTACTACCGGGTGATTTTGAAATAAAAAAACAGGACTTGGCGAAAGAGGCTATTATCGCTGGGAATTTGGATGCCAGCAAGGTTGGTTATCTAGCTTCTTTGGAAAGCATCCCAGGTATGCATTTTCAGCTATATGGTGCTAACTTTAACGAGACTATGGCACCTAATAACGCTACTTATCATGGTTCTTTTATGCCAGAGGACTTGCCACATCATCTAGAAGGTAGTTTTGGACTTGTTTGGGATGGTGAAACCATTAACACATGTTCTGGAATGTATGGAGACTATCTCAGATTTAATAATCCTCATAAGACTTCTCTATATTTGTCGTGTGGTATCCCTGTTGTAATATGGAAAGAAGCTGCTCTAGCAGATTTTGTCAATGAACATGGTGTTGGTATTGTAGTTGCAGATTTAAAAGATCTCCCAGATGCCATTGCAGATTTATCTCAAGACGATTATGAACGTATGTTACTTAATACAAAACAAGTATCTGAGCGTTTGACTAAGGGGTATTATTTAAAAGCTGCCTTAGCAAAATAGGGCTAGGATTGAAGAATTATGTCAATAAAAACATTAAAATTTTCTGTTGATATCACAAAAATACTTGATTTTTTTGTTATCCTGCTAATTGTTTTGAGCACTCAATCGGTTTATTATGTTGCTACTTCACCTGATTTTCATATCTTACAGTTGGTTAATATTGTTTTAGGCTTTCGTGTATTTTATAGCTTACCAGGAATTATTAAGTATTTTCGTTCCTCTTTATTCATGAGTATCTTGTTATGGGGAATGTATATGGGGCTCTTTTACATGATTTCGGCTCAAGGAAACTCTGGTTTTTTACAACGATTTCTCCTTTTTCCAGTTTTATTGATATTATACGTCTGGTTTTATATTAAAGAAGGAAGAATTAGGGAGTTATTAGCACTTTATACTAAGATCATCTCAACAATTGCGGTCCTCTCTTTGTTTTTCTGGTTGTTTGGTTCTATTTTAGGAATTTTTCCATCAACAGGAACGTTACGAATCTTTTGGGGAGCTGACCGTTTCATTACTTCTTATTTTGGAGTTTATTATCAGTGGCAGAATGATGCTGAATTTTTAGGACGTGTTTTTTTTAGAAATATTGGTATTTTTGCAGAAGCTCCAATGTATAGTTTACATCTCAGTATCGCGTTTCTAATTGATTTCTTTCTATTAGGAAATAGAAAAAAAAGAAAAGTTGCCCTATATGCAATCACTATTTTGACAAGTTACTCTGTTACCGGAATTCTGTTGATGATTATGAGTCTGTCTTTAAACATTTTTTTCGACTCTATTTATCACTTTTTACGTCGAAGAAAATTAAATCTTGTCGTTCTCGTATTACCAGTTTTAATTGTAGGAGTTCTTTTGTTGGGGAATAATATCTTAGGAACTAAATTGAGTAGTGCTTCTGGATCATCTCGTATGGAAGATTACGTTATTGGATTTAAAGCCTGGAAGTATCATCCTTTATTCGGCTCTGGATATGGTAATATGGGTCTAGTCAACTCATTGAAGAGTAAGGTGAGGTATGCGCGTTCTGCAACAGGATTTACCAATTCTCCTACAACCATATTGGCAGAAGGAGGCCTTTACTTCATATCTATTTATGGTTATGCCTTTTGGCATATGATTAGTAAGTCTATTCAGAAGATGGATAAAAATCGATTAATCTTTGCGACGATGTGGTTATACCTCTTTTTAACAACAACCTTTGAACATTCTACCTTGATGATTAGTTTTTTAGTATTTGCAATCATTGATAAAAAAGTAAACATCACATTAAAAAAAAACGCTGATATAACAGAAAAAAATATATAAAATTAGTATATGTTTAGATTTTTATGCACAGTATTAGTTTATATTAAAAAATAAAAAAATTTAACCAAAATGGTTGATTTTTTTTATTTTTTGTAATAATATATTTTATAGATAACTTCACGGAAAAATTGAAGTGGAGAGATATAGAGCATGTAAAGTTGGAGAGCTTTTATGATCTATAATTTTTAGTGAATTTAACAGTTCACGTGTGTCGTTGAGTTTGAGGAAACTCAAGCTAGTTTGAAAATTTAATATTTTATATAGAAGTAGAGGAGAGACTACTATGAAAACAAGTAAACAAACAAAAGGGTTTGGAACTTTGAAAAAAGCTAAAGGTTACGGCCTTGTTGGTGTTTTGGCGCTTTCTGGAGCACTTGCAGTATCGCTTAATGGAACAACTGTTTCGGCAGATGAAACAGTGACAACAGACGATAGCACAACACTTTCACTTGGGGTTAGCGATAAAGCGGAAACAGTAAGTGAATTTGTTGAGTTTGAAGATGATGCGACAACAGAAGCAGTAGAAACAACGACAACAGAAGTTTCAGCTGCAACAACTGAGACAGCTGCAGCAACAGAAACTGCTACAACTGAAGAAGCAACTCAAGGCCAACCAGTTGAAGTTTCTGGAGATAACGTTGTTGATAACACTACAACAGCTACAATCACTACAAACCAAGTATCATCAACAGAACAACGTGTTTCTGTTAATGTAACAACTGATGTTAAAGAAGCTGTTAAAGCTGGTCAATACATTGAGTACACTTTGGAAAATCTTCCTTCAGGTGGTTTGAAAAATGCTGATGTTAAATTGGAAGATGGAACAGTTATCGGTAAGATGGAATTAGTTGCAGAAGCAACACCATCATATAGCGAAGAGCAAAATAATACACTTGCTAATGATAGCGAACACGATACAGCTCTTTCTGCAGAAAGCATGGATAAAGCAACTGTTTTACGAGTTGTCTTTAACGAAGCAGCTGAGAAAGTTGTTGATTTAAAATATAGCTTCAGTTATACAAACCAATATTTCACACACTTCATCTCAACTCTTGAGTATGCTTACGTTTCAAAAATTTCTATTGGTGGAGTGACAGTTGCCTCTAACGAAGTTGCTGTTGCTGCTTATAACAAAACACCTATCAAATCAACGACAGCTAACATTCAGAGTCCATTTAACTCTGTGACTTCAGCTAACAATGGTTTGTCATTGACAAAAGGTCAGTTTACAGTAGGTCTATACAACAGCACAAAATCACCTGTTACAGAAGGTTCAACAATCACTGTTAAAGTGGATGGTACAGCCTTGGTAACATTGACAAATAAAGTAGGAGATGTTATCTCAACACCATCTCAACGTGGTTACTATGATGATACTGTTGTTAATGACAACAATATCATTTTGAACGACCTTGAAACGGCAAAATTTGAAGTTGTTTCTAACGATGGTGAAACTCTTGTCTTGAAATCATTGACAAACATTGAGCATACTAATAAATTTGGTATCACTTTATCAGCTAAGTATACACCAAGTTCTGATGAAATCAGTACGGATGGTTCAAAAATTGTAGGTATCAACAATACAAGCCTAACAATTCAAGACGCATCTGGTAAACTAATTTACACAAACCTTGACAAAGAAGCTTATGCTAATATCTACGGTAACAGCATCTCAGCAGAAGCCGCATTTACTGGTAAGCTTGTAGTTGTTCACAAATCAACAACTGGTGTTATTCTTGATTCAGAAACACCAATCGCAGGTAAAGAAGGCGAAGCCTATAAGACTGCTGCTAAATCATTTGACACTTACCGTCTTGTTGAGACGCCTTCAAATGCAACAGGTAATTTTAACCGTGCTACTACAACTGTAACTTATGTTTATGAACAAATCGTTGGTGATGTTATTGAGCGTAACGTGACAACAGACGGTACACTTCTAAGTGAAGCATCAGTTACTGGTGGTAAAGTTGTTGTTGGTTCAAAATATGATACATCTGCTCAAGATGCAACATTGACGACAGAAGATGGTACTGTTTACAACCTTGTAAGTGTTGGTGAAAACTCAGTAGGTACAGTTGTTGAAGGTACTACAGTTGTTACAAACATTTACGAAAAAGCTCCAGTTGTTAAATATGGTAACGTTATTGAAAAAGACATCACTACAGATGGTGAAGTTCTTAGCAACTTGGATATTACAGGTGGTGATGTAGAAGTAGGTACACCTTACGATACATCAGATCAAGCAAGCGATCTTTACACTGAGGATGGACGTCACTTCCGTCTTGAAAAACGTGCAGAAAACTCAGTAGGTACAGTTGTTGAAGGTACAACTGAAGTTATCAATGTTTACCGTCTTGTAGAGGATGATGTTCCAGTGGTTCCAGTTGATCCAAAAGGACCTCAACAACAAGAGCAACAAACACCACAAAAACCAACACCTCAAACACCTCAGTATCCACAAACTCCAAGCTATTGCTACCCTGTAACTTATAACTATAACTGCTATTATAGCTATAAACCATACACATCATACACTTACTCATACCAAGCACCAAGCTATAGCTACTGCTATACAACATCATACTCACGTGCTTATAGCTACTCATACTCTAGCTATACAACATCATACTCACGTTACAGTTCAGTTTACAACTATTCTAACTGCTACCAACCAACATCTTACCGCAGCTACAGCTACTCATACAGCTATTCATACTGCTAAGATTGATATCTTCGATATAGTGGGTAATTTATAAAAGGCTCTTTGTCAACTGTAGTGGGTTGACTTATAATCAGCAGCGAGAGAGAATCAATTTGATTCTCTTTTTTGTTGTCGTGGCTGATGACCTAATACTAACCCTTTGACAGGACTGAATAGTCTGTAGTGATTTTAGTGCAATCAAAAAGCTCTACCATACACTTAAGTGGACTTATCCACCTAGGTATAGTAGAGCTTAAAAGCTCAGTTTTTTCTGAGGTTTTAGTGTGACAACTTTATCTTCTTTTTAATTCAAGATATCGTTTATACCAGATGTTAACATACGATTGTGAAAATGGTCCTTTACCATTGTTAATCCAATCAACCAAGATTTTGACGTTTTCTTTTAGAATGAAATCAATTTCTGGTGAATATGACATTTGCAACTTGTGTAACTCATATTCATCAACGTCTAGTAATTTTTTTTCGCCATCAGCAAAGACTTTGACGTCAAGGTCATAGTCGATGTACTTGAGTGCCTCTTGATCCATAACGTAAGGGCTGGCTAGGTTGCAGTAGTAAGAGACGCCATTGTCTCGAATCATAGCTATAATATTGAACCAATATTTTTTATGAAAGTAAACAATAGCAGGCTCTCTTGTGACCCAACGACGACCGTCGTGTTCTGTTACTAGTGTGTGATCGTTAACTCCGATAACCGCATTTTCAGTTGTCTTTAATACCATAGTATCACGCCATGTACGGTGTAAACTACCATCATGTTTATAACTTTGAATTGTAATAAAGTCGCCTTCCTTAGGTAATTTCATGCCTTACCAACTTTCTACAATAAAGGTTATCGTGTCTATTTTATCACAATGTTCAGAAAAAAACATTATTTTTTCATCGCTTTTAGAAATATTCTCGCAAGTTTGTTTGAATTTCCGAATAATCAAATCCTTTTCGAACAAGGGATTGTAAGAGTCGCTGCTTGAGGTCGTAGCCTTCGTATTTTCGGCTGAGTTTTCGGTAGTATTTATCTAGTTCTTTCTGAAGTAGCTCTTGCTCTTTGTCATCGTTAGTCTGAATATCGAGGTTGTCACATGCTATTTTAGCATCGTTAAAGTCGAAACCTTTAGTGATAAGTCCTTGTACAATCTTATCTTTGAGGGCGCGTTGATTTAGCTTAGTATGATACCCTTTTAATAATTTTTGAGCCTGCTTTTGGATGATATCATCAAAATCAGAATTTCTGAGTTCTTGCTGGACAAGATCTTTATCAATCCCTTTTTGGAAGAGCTTTTGACTCAAAACGTGAGGACCTTTATCGCCAGTTAGTTGATTTTGTTGGATGAAGGACTGGACGTACTTTCGATCATCAATCCATTTTTCACTTTTGAGTGTTTTAATCACTTGAGGGCAGATTCTTTTATCAATATCGTGTTGAATAAGGTAGTCTCTGACTTCTTTTTCGGTTCGTTGTTTGAAAGAAATGTAGTAGAGTGCTAGGTTTTTACCGTAAGATAACTGGGCAAACTGTTTGATCTCTTCAAGTGTTTGTTGGTCGATAGTCATCCCTTTGGAAAGAAAGAAGGCGACGATGGTGTCTTCGGTAACATAAAGCTTTTCAGTATCATCAATTTCAAGGAGATAGAGTCTTTTTTTCTTTTCGATTTTAGTGATTTTCATGATTTTATTATATCAAAAACTTTTAAAGGTTGATATGACGGGCTTTCTAAGGTGTTGATTTTTGTTTTTCAGACTTTTTTCAGAGTATCGCTAAAATCTGACCGAATTTTTCAGCCGTTTCTTGGTCTCGCTTTTCGGATAAGTGGGCATATATATCTAACGTGATTGAGATGTTAGAGTGTCCTAGTCTTTCAGAAATCTCTTTATAGCCTACGCCATTATTTAATAGCAGGCTGGCGTGAGTATGACGGAAAGCGTGGCAGGTAATCTTTTCAATGCCAATAGTGTCCGTTACACGCTTGATATATCTATTTATGCTTACTAGGTCAGCGTATTTATGGAACCCAGTAGAAAACACCGTAGGGAACTTTGCGCCCATTTCATTAAACTGCTGGCGTTGTCTAGCTTGGTACAGTCTGAGCATTAGGACAGTATTCTTATCAATTGATATTTTTCGGATTGATTTTTTAGTCTTTGGCAATACTATTTTTCTTGTTGAACGGCAATAGGTCTTTGAAATATCAACTATACCATTCTGTAAGTCAATATCAGACCATTCAAGGGCGATAACTTCACTCACACGGCAACCAGTAGCCAATAGAAAGCGTACAAAAGTACCATACATATTATTCTTAAATGTGTTCTTTTGCCCGTCTAAGTGGCTTAGAAACGCTTTTAGTTCGTGTTCTTCTAGGTGGAACTTATCCTTTTTCTTCTTAACAGTCTTTTTAGGCTTAATAATGCTATCGTATGGATTGTAGCGGATAAGTTGTAACTGGCAGGCATATTTCAATATGCGGTTGGTATAAACACAGATTACGCTATATAGTGAATTTGTTGTCTTTGCTATTGTATCTACAAAGTCTTGGACAACAGGGATTGTAATGCGGTCTATTCTATACACTCCCAGTCTTGGAAGAACGTGCTTCTCTAACACGCAAAGGGTATTTCTAGCGGTCTGAGGTTTTACCGTATCTTTGTAGTGGTCAAACCATTTAAGCGCCAGTTCTTCAAACGTATCTAGCTTGACGGCTTTAAAACGTGTTGAGCCGTTTTCTTCAAACTCTTTGAACTTATCACGCTTTTTCTTTTCTAACTCTCTCTTAGTCTTAGCGGTAACCGAACTTGATACACGTTTACCAGTTACGCTATCAGTACCGAGAAAGAATTTTTCTTGATAGACGGTTGAGCCGTCTTTTTTTGTTATCTCTTTAATCATTGTTTCCCCTTTCCTACCATCAGCAAGCAAGTTAAAGGACATAGCAAAGGAAAATATTAAAAAATAAGTTCAAAAAAGATAATACTTAAAGGAGTTGAGATAAAAAATCAGAAATTTTCCCCGTTAATAATACTATCAACAAGTTTTATCTGTTTTGTCATAGTTTCTGGTGTGTAGATATTACGAAAAGTAGTTGTATCTATAGTAGGAATATATTCTTGGTAAAATGAAACATCTAAATGTTTTTCTTTACTATCTGAGTTGTATAAAAAACTCAAGTAACTTCTGTTTAATTCTGAACACTCTTCCATTTGTTTTAAAAGTATCTCTATTTGAGCGTTTGTCAATATTATCTCGGAACGAGCTAAAAAATCTAGAAAAAGAACCTGAGTTTCTTGTTGAATTCTACTAACAGTTTCATTGTGAAACGAAAGAAAATCATCTGTTACCTCAGTCAACTCGCTATTGAAGCCCAACAAATAACCGACAGACACCTCGAACACCTTAGCTAATTTTTCGGCGTTTTTTGGTTTAATCTGACTTTCGCCATTTTCCCAATTTTGTAAAGTCCGCAATGGGATATCATTTTCTTTCGCAAACTCTTTTTGTGTTTTCTTTATTGCTTTTCGCAATTCTTTTAATCTATTTTTTGTTTCAATCATATTAAACACCTTTCAAATAAGATTATATCACAAATACACTAAAAAAAAGTGTTATTTCAAGAAAAAAGCCATAAACGTTATTGACAACGCCATTTTTAGGTGTTATTATTTAGCGTGTAAATAAGAGCGCTAAAAAACAGCGTCTTATATTTACTACCTTTCAAAAAATCTAAGGAGGAAAGACAAATGTTGATAACGCTTGAACACGCTGAGAAAGTAAGGATAAAACGTGGACGGCTGGACATAACTAAGAATGAAACAGCTAAACGCCTAAACGTAACGCCTAGAACTTTACAACGTATCGAAGCAGGTAACTATGACGCCCCTAAGCGTATCTATCAATCGGTAATGGACTGGCTTATTGAAGATATTTAAGAATAGGAGTAAATGACTATGACAAACCAAAAACAACAAGTTGAATATACCGCTATCACTTTTGAAGAATTAAAAGAGTGGGTTGACGAAAATGTAGAATTTGCCCTGCTGGTGCAGGAGTTCTATAAATGCGTTCCTATGGATAGCCGTGAGCAGTTCCAAGGGTTAACACAATCAGTCTATGACTGTTTAGAAAGTTTTTCTGAAATGCTTAATAATAAAACGCTTATCTATAGTCGTGAACTAGAGCAAGCACGCCTAAACGCTTTCGAGCAGAAAGAACAAAAATAACGGCAACAAAAAAAGCCTTTACTAGTTGGCAAACTTAACAAGGCTTTAAACACTATTAAATTGAAACCCATCAGCAAGCAAGTTAAGGGCATATCAATTTTTTTAATTACTTACATTATACCATGCCACAACGTAGGGCGCTACCCCTTAAAAATAGCAAGTTAACACTAAGTAAACACAAATCAGAACAATCGAAGAAAGAGGAAGAAAACCATGACAGACCAAAAAAATTCAGAAATAGTTTTAACAGTTAATGACCTAAAGAAAAAAGGTGAACAACTAGCAAAATCGCTGGTACAAATTGAAGCAATGAAGAACCAAGCTAATCTCCTAATGTTGGCTTATCACAGTGAGGTTGACCCTGTATTGCTGATTAAACCACTTATGAAGTTCTGTAGTCAGCTATACGACCAAGCGGAAATCTTAGAAGATGACTTAAATAGTATTGCTTTTGATTTGTTGGAATGTGACAACCAAACTGAAATTGAAGCACACAGAAAAAGCCGAGGGGAATAAACATGATACAAGAATTAAACTTACCAATTTGGCAAACGCTGGCGTTATATCCCTTGGCAATAGCATTGATTATCTATCTATGTACTTTTAAGGGTGCTTATAAGCCATATAACGAGCCATACAACGACTTTAAAGAAGAATGTGATGAAATCCATGTAGACGAAGCAAAGGCACGCTACGGGGCTTATGTGCAGTCACAAGGCAGATATTATAACTAAAGGAGGTTAGACAATGGCAGATATTATAAATATGTTTCCAAAAAAGAATGCATCACCAGAGTTGGCAAAGGCAAGGGCAGAAAGTTTTGGAAGAAATTTAGATGAAGCGTATGGGATTATGGTAGATTTTGCGCTGGAAGATAAATTTGAAGCATTCAGTCTTGAAGAAGAAATTCAACTAGATAGAGTTTTAGAAATTCTTATGGATTTTTCTATTATGTGGAATGAGGGACAAATTATCGTGAGTAGTGAAGCGAGGGGGTTAGATAATGACAGATAGCTATATTTCTAAACATGATACAGAATTGATTGCCAAAACTTTGGAGTTATTCAAAGACTTCCTAGATGAGCAACGGGAATTACTTGAAAGCGACCCCTTGAACTTGGTATCTCAAGAAAAAGCGATGAAACACTTTAATATCTCACGCCCCACCATCTTGGATTGGGAGAAACAGGGGTTGACTAGATATAAAGCACCCGAGGGAAGAAAGGTTTGGTATTCTAAAACTGAATTACTAAACTTTTTAAGAGAGGGGGGCAAGCAATGTATGAAGTGATGTATTTGAAAATCAATGAAAAAGTTATCTCGTTGTTCTCTTTCTTAAAAAATAATGCTACTAGAGTGATGAAAAAGAATAAACATTATCTTTTTATTTACTTCCAACCAACCGAAGAAAAGCTTGTAAATTTTTCTTTCAAAGGTATCACTTTAACCACTAAAGAGCAGTATTCTGAAAATGATTTGCTTTCTAAAGGCTGGGGGCTTGCACGTGATAATGACATAGCAACGGTAGGGGCTGAGTTATTGAATATTTTATCCGATATTGAAAAAGAATACTTGACACAGTCAAGGCGTGGTAATGCTATCGCTATCAATGGTAAGGTCAAGGAATGGCTTTCTTACGGCTTGAATGATAGGCGAGACATTTCAGATTTTGTCAAATTATTTTTTATAAACGGTTATGATTTTGATGATTTGATACAGTTTTATAGCACTTTGGCTAAAGATATGAGATTGAATGCTTATTTTTTGGAGCTTACTAAACGATTTTATAAGGAGGTTGAATTTGTCTGATATTATCAAACAATTGATTAAATTAACTGATAAAGATGAAACTATAGAACAGGGAGCGCCCAAAGTTGAACAGATTGAAAAAGGACTTCTTACATACAAGGATAAAGCCAAAACGCAACTTAAGAAAACAAATGCTAATTTGATTATGTTATTTAAAGGGGCTGATAGCAAACTCTCAAACTTATTTCAGTACAACGAGAGGACAAAACAAGTAGAAATAAAAGAAAATAGGGACTTAGGTAACGGTTTACTCTTAAAAGCTGGTAAAGTTGGGGATAATGAACTAATTCAATTTTGGGGATATTTAGCACAGGAACATAACTTGGAATTTACGCCTGACGAGATATATCGAGCTTTGCACCTATCAGCTATCGTCAGAAGCTACAATCCTATTAAAACCTTTTTAAAACATTGCTACAATGAGCATAGAAAAACAGACCCTTTTAAAATCATTACCAAATATATCAAGGTGGAAGATACCAAATACAACCGCCTAGCCTTTGATTTGATTTTCCGTGGGGCTATTGCTAGAGTGCTAGAGCCTGGCATACAGTTTGACTACTGTTTGGATTTGGTGGGCAGGCAAGGAACAGGAAAGACAACTTTCTTGCGTGAAGTATTTAATGGTTTTTATGGGGAAATCAGTACTTTCACAGAAAAAGATGACGTTTTGAAAATGCTGGAGCTTTGGGCGGTTAACGATGATGAACTTGTTGCAAGCCATAAAATCAAATTTAACGACCTAAAGCAGAAAATAACCGAGCGTGAAATCATGATAAGGCGACCATATCTAAAAGGTGTTGAACGAATACCAGTAGATTTTATCTATACGAGAACCACCAACGACAAGGGACATCTTAAAGATGCGACAGGGGACAGGCGTTTCTTGCCCGTGGAGGTCTTGAAACCAGATAAGCCATTACCTAATATCATTTTAAAACAGGATTTGAGGGATATTTGGGGTAATTATTACCAGTCTTACCTTGAAAACCCTAAGCTATTTTATTATGAAGATAGCGTTGAGGGGCGTTTGATTAGTTCAGAACGTGAACGCTATAAGGCTAGAGACGATATTATCGAGCGTTTAGAACGATATATCGAGACTCCTATCCCTGCTGATTTTTACGAAAGAAATATTGAAGCATGGATGCGTACAAATTATTACTATTACCTTGAAGAAAAAGGGGCAGGATATAGGCGCAAAGAGGATTTTGATAGGGGAGATAAATGGGTAGGAACTCTTAAACGTGATAGAATTTCACTAAGCAAAGTTACTCAAGAGATATTTTCAGGCGAAAAGGATAGAAAGCTAAAATCGAAAATCAAGCTATATATGGATAATTTAGACGGCTGGGAGTACAGAAAAAGACTCAGATTTGGAGATGGAGTTACTAGTGGTTGGTTTTTTGTAGGAAAACACTAAAATTTTACTACAAATCATAATTGACAAAAAGCCTATCATATCAAGGTTTTTCAAGTTTCTGTAGGAACTTGTAGGAGAAGAGATAAAAAAATACTACAAGGCAAACCCTTGGGAGAGTAAGGAGAAAGATACTTTGTAGGAAAAAATGGGTATATTTTACTAATAATATATATTTTATAGATAAGGTACATAGGAGTAGGAAATAATATATATATTTTTTGGCGAAAAAAAGTGCTTTTTTACTACAAAACCGCTAAAACCCTTGGGAGAGTAAGGATAAGCCTGTAGTAAAAAAACAGATTTGTAGGAAAATGTAGGTTTTTGTAGGAAAAAATAATCTATCTTTCGGATAACAACATGATAAAAAGAGTTAAAAAGGTTACCATGTTACCGAATAGTTACCGTGTTTTATAAGAATGGTAACACACCTAAACCGTTGATATAAAAGCGTTTTTTACATAATTGTTACCGTGTTACCATCTAAGTCTAAGTATATATAAGGAAAATTTATTTTAACGAAAAAATTTTTTTTATAGAAGTGAGTTAAGAAAACTTGGTAACAGTAACACAATGGCTACAAACGTTGATATAACAACCGTTCAGAGTGTTACCATGTTACTCAAGGAAAAGTAACATACTTTATCAACCATACAAGGGGGACAAATTGCAAACATACGATGAATTACTGGAATTACTGGCAAACGGCTATATTTTATATCAGAAAAAACGGTATAATAAAAGGAGTTGAAAAATCAAACTGGCAGAAATTAAAAAATAGTATCAACCAATAGTGCCTGAGATACCGAAACGGTACCGCAGAGTTGGAACGTGCCATCTCACAAGCTGATTTTAACCGAATGGGGTATAAAGAGCGTGTAAAACTATTTGAGGAACACCCTACGTTATATTCTGAACTAGCTGGAAAATAACAGGCAGATAACTTTCTATCTATGAGTTACGACTTGTTACGTCGGTGTTACATTGTAACGTGCTAACTCTCTTAATATCAGCGCCTTAGAAATAAGGTGCTTTCTTTGTGGGTGTAAATACTAGAAGATACGAGCATAGAACGATAGAGGGGGAATAAAAGCTGACCCCCTGAAATAAGGGGTCAGAATTAATGGCAAATAGTGGCATAAATTTGAATACTGGAAAATGTTGGAAAATGTGGGTATAAATTTACTTAACACAAGAAAAGGAGTGGTTCCAATGGAAGCTATAGAAATGCTGGAAGAATTACGAGAGATACCGAAGTTAATTCAGTCATTGAATGATGATGTTATTTCCGTTCAAAATGGCTTATATCGAACCGCTAGATTATCAGTAGATAAAGTTGCTGGCGGTAAGCAGATAGCACAAGATGACCGTATAATCAACAATATAGACACGATAGACCGTTACCAAGATACAATCAATAATCTTTTAGACCGTAAAGAGCAGATAGTCTCTTTCATCATGCGACTGGATAACATGAAAGAAAAGAGGTTACTGATTGTGACTTATCTTAATAGCCAAACACTTGATGAAGCGATTGAAAAAATGCAAATCAGCCGTAAACTTTACTTTAAGATAAAATCAAAAGCTATCGAAAATCTAGGAAAGTTGATTGCTGGTTAAAGAAAGGAAGTTTTATGATGTTCTTACCTGAACTTGATGAAAAGAAAACTAGAGCGAATGCCAAACGTAAGTTGAAAGAAATTCCTAGATGGCAATTGCTGGCAAATACAAAAGATAAACAACGAGTAACAACAACATTAAGCCACGAACCGAAAGCAAAGACTGGCAAGAATAATTCACAGGTTGAACGTTTAGCACTTACAAAGGTCAGTGCTGAGCAAGAGCTGGAAGAAATAAAAAAAGCGATTGACTTACTAACTGAACCAATCTATAAAGAAATATTGAAATGCAAGTATTACAAGCGACAAAAGGACTTTATAACCTTTACTGAGCTAGATTATTCAGAAGCAATGTTTTATATTTTGCTTAACAAGGCTTTAATAGAATTTGCTTTCGCTTATCGTGGAAGGATATTGCTAGAGCTAAAATAAGCCTGTTTTAACGAGGTTTGTTATAAGGTTGGTATAATTTACCGTATTAGATATAAAAAGCCGTAGCAGGTAAATTAAGGGGCAAATAGCCCCCTTTTATTTTTATCGGGGGTGTTATTGTTCGGATATAAAGGACGCTGCCCTTTTCTGTACAAAAAAATCCCTTTATGAAACTTTTAGAACCCTAATAGATTGACAATACTGTTAAGAGGTAATACAATGGTGTTACCTAGAGATAAAGGAGAATTACCATGACTACAATTACATTGAAAGTGTCGGAAGCAGATAAGACTTTCATGCAAGCAATGGCAAAATTTGAAGGTGTTTCTTTGTCTGAATTGATACGAACTAAGACGCTTGAAGCATTAGAGGATGAATATGACGCACGGGTTGGCGAGATGGCTTATCAAGAATATCTTGATGACTTAGAAAACAATCATAAGGCTATAACGCTTGATGAGATGGCAAAGGAGCTAGGTATTGACTTATAAAGTTAAACTATCGCCAAAGGTGCAGAAACAACTAAAAAAGCTAGATAAACATCCAGCGGAACTAATTATTAGATACCTGTATAAAAATATCGATGGTAGCGATAACCCACGTAGCAAAGGCAAGGGATTGACGGCTAACCGTAGCGGTCAATGGCGTTACCGTGTAGGAGATTATCGTATTATTTGCGATATTATCGATGATGAATTGGTTGTTTTAGCAGTTACTGTAGGACACAGACGAGAAATATATTAAACGGTATGGTACAATAAAATGAAGCGATAAAAAAACACTTCATTTTTTGAAGTGTAATCTTGCTTGCTGAACTCATTTTATTCAGAATTTTTTTCAGAGTATTTTTCTGAATTATTCTGTTTTATATACTTTGCTTTATTTAACACAAAACAAGTCTAAACCCTTGATATTACTGACTTTGTTTAGTGTTTTTTATTTTAGCCTTTACCTCCAAAAAAAATGATTTTATTATATCAAAAATGGTAGAATAGAGATATTGAATTTCTTAGCTGAGAAAGGAGACTGGTATGACTGATGAGAAAAAAGTGATTGATTTTAATCGCTATCGAGAAGAAAAATTATTTTTAGATGATGATTTTTTGGATTCTTTAGCTGAATTGTCAGATGATGAGCTAGATGATTTTTACGATGAGCTGGCGTTTGGAGATATGGAAGATCCGCAGTTGACTTCTGCCGAAATCGATGAACTTTATCCCTTCTATCGTGCTTTGACGTCTGGTGATCAAGAGGATATTAAAGCATTTAAGTATTGGGATAGGAAATCTCAAAAAACTTATTTTGGCTCTAAATTTTCCTTGGGTTTACTATGTAAGCAGAATGGTCTCTACGAGAAGGCTCTAGTTCATTTTGAGGAGCTGTATCAGCTAGATGAGCAAGATAGTCTCGGTGCTCGTTATGAAATCATGGCTTGCCTAGTTTTGCTGCGTCGTTACAAGGATGCTCAATCTTTTTATGATGCCATCGGAGGGCAAGGGGATGAACAGCTTTTGGTGTCACTTTTTGTAGCCAGTCTGCTCCATGATGATATTGACAGCTGTCGCCTCTACGTCAGTCAACTCTTAGAGGTTAACCCTCATTTTATAACCTTTTTAGAAGAGGTGGCTTTTCCTTTGCCAGAGATTATGAGCTCAGTGAATTGGGAGAGGGTTCAGTCAGGGACTTTGGATAGTCTTTATTTCTCTTTTTCTAGGGTTTTACCGATCTTGTTAACGGCTTATGGTTTTGTTCATTCTTACCTCATTAATCATTTTGAGGAAATAGCCATGGAAGAGGAAGTTCTTTTGGAAGAATTGGACTTTATGACAGACAAGATGCGAGAAGAGTTTTCTTTTTGGGGAATCCATCGTTTACAGGATTTTGCGAAATGGACAGAAAAAGAAGTCTTGGCTTTTCCTGGCATTGGGAAGGTTAAAGTGCAGAAATTGAAAGAAGCGGGAGCTATTTTTAAAGAAGAATGATGTTAAAAGAAAAACAACGGATCCCCCTAAAAATTAAGCGGATGGGAATCAATGGCGAAGGGATTGGGTTCTACAAAAAAACGCTGGTTTTTGTGCCTGGAGCCCTTAAAGGGGAAGAGGTTTTTTGCCAAGTGACGGCAGTTAAGCGAAATTTTGTGCAGGCTAAATTGCTCAAAATCAATAAGCCTTCTAAGTTTCGTGTCGAGCCAGCTTGTGCTATTTATGAGGAGTGTGGCGGTTGCCAGCTCATGCACCTGCGTTATGATAAGCAGTTGGAGCATAAGGATGACATTATCCGACAAGCCCTCAAGAAATTCAAGCCAGCAGGCTATGAAAACTATGAGATTAGACCGACCTTGGGGATGGATAAGCCCCAACATTACCGTGCTAAATTGCAGTTTCAGACCCGTTCTTTTGGTGGCAGTGTTAAAGCAGGGCTTTATGCTGAAGGTAGCCACCGCTTGGTCGAAATCAAGGATTGCTACGTTCAGGATCAGCTGACGCAAGACATCATCAATAAGGTCACACAACTTCTAGACAAGTATAAAATTCCTATCTACAATGAGCGAAAAATTGCTGGTGTTCGTACGGTCATGATTCGAAAAGGTCAGGCGACGAATCAAGTCCAGTTGATTGTGATCAGTAGTCGTGAGCTTCATCTAACCAAGTTCATCAAGGAGTTGACAGCCACTTTCCCAGAAATCAAAACGGTCGCTTTTAATCTTAATCGCTCAAAAACGAGCGAGATTTATGGCGAGCAAACAGAGATTCTCTGGGGGCAAGAAAGCATCGAAGAATCGGTCTTGGATTATAGCTTTGCCTTATCACCAAGAGCTTTCTATCAACTCAATCCAGAGCAGACACAAGTCCTCTACGATCAGGCTCGTCAGGCTTTAGATGTTAGTGAAAATGACCATATCATCGATGCCTACTGTGGTGTGGGAACGATTGGATTTGCTTTTGCTGGTCAAGTGAAGAGTGTGCGTGGGATGGATATTATTCCTGAAGCTATCGAGGACGCTAAGAAGAACAGCTTGGCCATGGGCTTTGACAATACCTATTACGAAGCCGGTAAGGCAGAAGACATCATTCCTAAGTGGTATGAGGAGGGCTATCGTGCGGATGGTGTGATTGTCGATCCTCCTCGGACGGGTCTGGATGACAAACTTTTAGATACTCTTCTCACCTACAAGCCCAAGAAAATGGTCTATGTGTCTTGTAATACCTCAACTTTGGCGCGTGACTTGGTCAAACTTTCCAAAGTCTATGAGGTGGACTACATTCAGAGTGTAGACATGTTTCCGCATACGGCAAGGACTGAGGCTGTGGTGAGACTACAAAAGAAGGAATGCTGAAAATCCTTGATTTCATGCAGTTTTTTAAGCACTTTGTATTTGTTCCAGATGGTCAAGGAGGACTAAAAAAAGTCCAAAAAAAGAGATAGAAGTTAGCATTTTTATCTCGCCTGTCTGTGGAAGACATAAAGATTAGATATATCAAAGTTTACGAGAACATTTTAATAAGTGTTCTCGCTTTTTTATTTTCAGGAGGAAAAATTATGGAACATGACGGAATGTCATCACGACAGCTTGTGATGAATTATCTTATGACTATTATGGGTATTGAAACTATTGAGACGAGTCTGCTAGTAGCTGACTTGGAAAAGGAAGGTTTGCTTCAATTTGATGATTTTGGAAATGTTGGTTTATTAGTATTGGAGGGACAATCATGAAACGTATTACAGCTAGTCAATTTCAAACATCTGAGCGTTATTATAAGCTCCCTAAACTTTTATTTGAGAGTGATCGGTATAAGGATATGAAGTTGGAGGTTAAGGTAGCTTATGCTGTTCTAAAAGACCGTTTGGAGCTATCTCTGAGTAGAGGTTGGATTGATGAAGATGGCGCTATTTATTTAGTATATTCCAACTCCAAACTAATGGCTTTGCTAGGTTGCTCTAAGTCAAAATTGCTGACGATAAAGAAAACCTTACGAGAATATGGCTTGATTGATGAAGTTCAACAGTCTTCCAGTAAAAAAGGACGCTTGGCCAATAAGATATATTTGGGAGAGTTGGAACATGAGATACCCCCAGTCTCAAATTCAGACGGGGGAGGTGTTCAAAAAAGACTAGGGGAGTCTGAAAATCAGACGGGGCCGGTCTTAAATTCAGCCCCTAGTGAAACTGAATATAGTGAAACTAAAGGGAGTCATTCTTCTTCAGAGGAGGATGAGGAGATAAAAGCTCCTCAATCTCAAGAGAAACGAATGGCTCGTAAAGTTGAAAAAGTTAGTTCTTATGATCAGGACTACATTTGGGATCTGGTCTATGAGCGCTTGCGAAAAGACATGTCGCAATCAAATGCTGATATAGCAATGATGAGCTTTGAGGAGCGTTATAGCTATGCTCTTGAACACATGATTTATGCTAAGTCAGCTGAGAAGATTGCGGAATATGTCTTTAATGGCATTCTTGCCGAGTGGAATCAAAAGATTCGAAAGCTACATCTGAAAGGAGGTGATTGAGATGTGGTGGTTATTTCTAGCTATTATTCTAGTATCGCTGATAATCTTTTTTATTGAGTTAAAGCGTGCGCCTCAAATGGATGATCATATCTAACAAATGGTTTTACCCTAAGTGAGTAAAGCCATTTTTTCTTGCCCCAAAAGGAGGAAATAATGTATTTTATAGATTTATTTGCAGGTATTGGTGGTTTTCGGATGGGAATGGAAGCTGCTGGACATACCTGTTTAGCTTATTGTGAGATTGATAAGTTTGCGAGACAGTCTTACCAAGCCATGTACAACCTGAAAGGAGAAATGGAATACCATGACATTAAACAAATTACAGACCAAGAATTTAAACAATTCAGAGGCAAGGTGGACGTCATCTGTGGCGGATTCCCTTGTCAAGCATTTTCACTCGCCGGCAGACGATTGGGATTTGAAGATACTAGAGGAACTCTTTTCTTCGAAATTGCTCGAGCGGCCAAACAAATCAAACCACGTTTTCTCTTTCTTGAGAATGTCAAGGGCTTACTCAGTCAAGCTGGTTGTCCCTATGACAATGCCGTTGCTGAGAGTACCTATCGTTCCTTCAAACTTGAATTTATCGACCAAGAAACCTTCCAGTCCTTAGAAGAATTAGCCCTCAAAACGAAAGATTATGTCCACTGGTGGAACTACCATCGCATTCATGGTAGTCTCAACTATCAAACTCCCATGACAAAACGAGTTATCGCTTAAAAAACACTTTATAAAAATTGTTCAGAAAAGTGTTGCCTTTTCAAAGCAAGAGAACTTCACTTAGAAATCAAACCTAAACAGAAGTATGTAGACTTCGTATGGCGAGGGATAATGATTTCCAATCAAGCCCTGAGTAAGAAGGAGATGTATGATTTGGATTATTTTGAGACGTATTTTTCAGATATGAGAACAAGCGTTCCTTTATCTGAACAATGGATAAGTGATTTCTTTCTTCATCAAGATGATGAGAATGAAAATGTAACTCCCTTAGAAAATATCGCTAGTGCTTTTCAAGAATTTAAAGCAAAAAGAGATGCCGTCCATGAGTTTGAAGTTATATTGGCAGACAATCAAATAGAAAAAGTTGTTCAAGACGGTATTTTTATTAAGGTCGGTTATGGTATCGGAAAGGAAGGATTGGTCTTTATACAGAATAGGCAACTGGATATTATTGAAAAGGATAGGGAAACTCAGTATAAAATCTATCTGAGAGAGACTGCTCAATTTTTTCTTTACAACAAAGAAAAGTCGGACTTAAATCGCTTTATTCGTGGGAGAGAATTGATTCGACAACTAGGAGAAGAAAGCCAACTGATACCAAAACAAAGAAGAGCTAGTCTGGAAACAATCAAAGAGAAACTGGAAGAAGTGAATCTTTTAGTTGAGCTAAATGTCCAGGAAAAGTCCTATATCGACATCAAGGATGAACTGGTTTTAGAAATTGCGACATTGGATTTAGCCATTTCGGAAACTAATCAAAAAATCGCTACCTTAACTAAGATAGCGGAGTGTCTCGTCAATTTAGAAAGCGAAGATAGTGAGAGTAGATGATTAGCACGTTATGATTATGGTAGACTAAATCTCTCAGCAGCAATCAAACTAGACAAAGTGGAAAAAGAAATCTTAGACCATCAAAGCGACTTAGAAATGAAGATTGATGCTTATGAGCATAGTGTGAGGCGCTTGGAGAGATTTATAGCAATATTGAATGATAGAGTAAGAGATAATCAGATTCAAGAAAAGAAAGAGGAGAGAAATTTAGAATGAGGTTTAGTAGCTGTATTTATTAGTCCTGAATTGAGTCTACTATATTCTATTCTGTCAAGGTTTCAATACCAGGACGGATATATTTTAGTCTTCAACGGTAAACTTTCCCCGTTTAGGAAAGTTAAATGATTGTTCAGGAAATGGTGATAAATTTTATAAGCCGAGTGCTATACTAAGGATGTCAAGTTGCAACAGACAAACAAAGAAATAAAACATAAGGAGGTATTCATCATGAATACACAAACTATTTCACAATTTGAACTTTTGGACACTGAACTGCTTGCGACTATTGAAGGTGGTGCTTGTTCTTGGAATGGTGCTGGTGGAGCTGTTGGTTACGGAGCGACGTGCTGGTGGATTAAATAGGTGGATATTATGGTATATTTCTTAATAGGTTTTTTGACGGTATTAGGAGTAAGGATCTTTACCATCCTACGGAAGAAATAAATTGTAGGTCATTCTCTTAGGATGATGCTGGGAAAAGTCTTTAAAATATAAAAAATAGCTTAGAACTATGTTGTCAGAGACATTAATTTTAAGTTATTTTTTATATTTAAATTTTATTTAATTATTAGGCTAAAATTTTAATTTTTGCCCAGTCTCGTCCTTTTTCTATTGATAATGGAGTTTGACTTTAGGAGACAGAGGAGTTCCAGATTAAGGAGAGAAGTATTACTCATATGTCAAATCAATTGATTAATCGTATCAAGAGTTACTAAGCTAGAGAAAGAAATTGAAGAAAAATAAAAATCCATGATTAAATGGATTTTTGATAACGAATATAAGGTTGGGAGACTTTAGTCTAAGCTTTTAGTCAATCTCTTTCTATATAGACCATCTAAGTAAAAGTGAACTTGTGCTCTGATAAATGTTAATGATCTATTGTTAGTTGTGTCAATTACTCCAAATATCCGAAAATGATTTTTGAAAAGCTCTTCATAATCTATATTCTTCCCAATAATGATGATATTGGCTAGTTCCGAATGATTTCGTATCTCCTGTAAGTAGAAGCTCATCTGCTCTGATGTTAAAAACTGCGATTTTATGATAAAATACGTGGTATAACTATCGTATTTGTACGGATAATAAGAGAAAGATAGTGTAATTTTTGAGTATATCTTATGATTGATTAAGTAAATTTTAATGATAATTGCGACAAAAATACTTAGGACGGAACGAGAAATAACTTCAATCATAGTATCCTTTCTTTTTTTCTTTTTTGTAATTTAATCATATCATATACAGGGATGAAGTGATTGTTATTTCCTCAAACATCATTGAACTTTCCTAAATGGTAAAAAATTACCATTCAAGACTCTTGGATGACCATTTAAGATTTGTAGGGAACATGATGTTATTCTTATGGTATAGTTCTTTATAGGAGGACATACCTATGAACTTTATGATTATCAAAGTTAAAGATGAGACAAAAAAAGTGATGTTTTCAGACATATTATATATTACATCACATCCATATAAGCCACATTATATTCAAATCGTGACTGAAACAGAGACCTATGATTGTTTACAAAAGTTACAAGGTATCGAAGAAATGTATCCAGAAATTTTCATTAGATGTCATAGGTCTAGTCTAGTTAACCTTTCTAAAATTAAAGCTATCAACTCTCGAGAAAAGCGTATTTTTCTTGGAGAAAAAGGAGAACATTACATTACTTTTTCAAGACGTCGTTATCAAGATATACTGCATCAGTGGATTAATAAAGGAGGAATGTAGCATGAATATCTTTGTACTAGAAGATGACTTTAAGCAACAAACAAGAATCGATAAGATTATTACTAAACTTTTAGAAAAGCACAGCATAGTTCCTAAAATAGTTGAAATTTCAGGAAAACCTGATCAGCTACTTCAAGCAATAGAAGAAAAAGGTGTGCATCAGCTATTTTTTTTAGATATTGAAATTAAGGAAGAGGAATTAAAAGGCCTTCAAATCGCTAAACAAATTAGAGAAATTGACCCTTATGCTAGTATTGTTTTTGTGACGACACATTCTGAGTTTATGGCCTTATCTTTTAGATATCAGGTATCTGCATTGGATTATATCGACAAGGAACTTGAAGCTGACGAGTTTGACTCTCGGATAGAGGCAGCCGTACTTTATGCTCATAATAAGGATAGTAAAGCTGTGTCTGAGGATTCATTTTATTTCAAATCTAAATATACCCAAGTACAATATCCATTCAATGAAGTGTACTATATTGAGACGTCCCCTAGACCTCATCGTGTTATCCTTTATACAAAAACAGACCGAAGGGAGTTTACAGCTAGTTTGTCAGATATTTTGAAACAAGATAAGCGACTCTTTCAATGTCATCGTTCATTTGTAATTAATCCTAGAAATGTTGTTAAAGTGGATAAGCATGAAAAACAGGTATTCTTTCCTAATGGTTCCACCTGTTTTATTTCAAGGCAAAAGCTAGAATCAACTTTAAATATTATTGATAGATTACATTGATTAGGGGCGGCTATGTCAGTTATAAATTATCTTATTGAAACGGTCGTTTCGTTGGGAACACTACTTGTTCTCTTTTTTACTATCAATCGGATAAGTTATTCGTTTCGCTCAATCTTTTTGGTCATTCTTCTTAGGGTACCAATTGCGGCCTTGTTTGCAACCTTGAATCAATTATTTTCAGATGAATTTATTACTTATTTTGATGAACCTTTATATGCCTTACTATTAGCTGTAGTGTTTTTACGACCTCTTCCGAAAACCTTATTATTTTTCTATGGATTGTTTCCTTTTGTTTTAAATAATCTATTCTATCGAATATTTATGTATTTTATTTTACCTTTATTGGGGCAGGCACCAGGCATTATAAAGAATACATCAACTTTTGTTATCGTGAATCTATTTTCACTACTGGCTGTTCTTATCTTTTTAAAATGGTTAAGGTATGACTTTGTCAAGTTAAGGACTGATATTCTAGTAGATGAAGATAAACGAATCCTTTATCTCGCCAACTGGGAAATGGTTATTTATTACTTTTTAATGGGAATATTAGCTTATATGGAGTATGAAAAAGGGCTACCAAGCATGTCTTTTAGGCAATTTATCCTGGTGGTGTACCTCGTTATATTCATGGGAATGATCAAACAACTTGATTTTCATCTGCGAAAGAAATTACAAGAAGAGCTTGATTTTCAACAAGCGTTGCAACTAAGGAATTTGGAAATGTATAGCAATCAGGTTGAGGAGCTCTATCGTGAAGTTAAAGGTTTTAGGCATGATTATGCGAACTTATTAACAACATTACGATTAGCTATCGAAGACAATGATATTGAACAAATAAAAGACATTTATCAGTCTGTGCTAAAGGATTCTCATAAACAATTACGATCCAGTAAATATGATATTGGACGTTTAGTTAATGTTGATAATGCTGCGTTGAAAAGTCTTCTGGCTTCAAAGTTTCTCCAAGCCAATGATAACAATATATCAGTCAGCTTGGAAGTACCAGAAGTCATTAAACCTAAAGGAATGGAGTTGGTAGATTTTATCACAATAGTTTCTATATTGTGTGATAATGCCATCGAAGCCGCTATAAATGCAGATGCAACCTCAAAGGTAACAATTGCTTTTTTGACTGTCAAGAATAAGCAGATGTTTATTATCGAAAATACAACTAGGGAAGAAAGTATTGACCTTTCAAATGTTTATGCCTTTGGTCAAAGTTCAAAAGGTAATAACAGGGGAATTGGCTTGTATAATGTTATGAAAATTTTAGAACGCTATCCTCATGCATCGCTTAACACAAGTAGTCAAACCTATTTATTTACTCAATCTTTAGAAATTGAACTATCATCTAAATAGACAAAAATTTTGGACCGAGAGATTAGTTCCCTCGGTCCAAAATTTTTGATGTTATCCTATTTTATGTCTATTACTGCTATCTGCGAATTTTTTTGTTTGAGGAAAAATTTTATTCAAATCGCTCCACCAATCTCCACCAGAAATACGGTGAAGTTCGGAAGAAGTTAGTTCCGTGAAGCCTGTGAGTGTTTTAATTTTTTTGGTCATGTGAGACCCCCCTTTATATAATGTTTAGTTTATTATACATAAAATAAGCCAATTTTTCGGTTCAAATCTCTAAAAGTCATTTAATTTTCCTAAATGGTTAATTATAGTTGGATAATAACTTATCTTTATAATAATCAAAGTAAGTTTTCTTGGCAACGACACTAGTTACTCGTCCTTGAAGACCGTACTGAATAATGTCACTATGATTATCGGATAATTGAGCTAATGCAGTGATTTTAAAAAGATTTCCTTGCTCTGTCTTTGTTGCTGTTCTATCAATAGAATGGATCTTTCCAATGATTGTAACACTTTGATTTCCGATTTTTTCTAGTTTAAGACGTGTTAGCTGCTTTTCTTTAAGTACAGGGACATATTCAGAAGTCACATAGTAGGTGATAAGTACCTCTTTTGTCTCCTGAATATTGGGGTAAATTTGAGCGATTTCATTACCATTTGGAATCAGAGTTTTTCCTTCAAACTCACTATTTAAGTGAATAATTCCTGTTTCTGGGGCTGTAATAGTATTGTGTTCATAGTTGACATTTGCTTGCTCAAGTTGAGCTGTCAGTTCAGTAATTTGTGTTTCAACAGTAGTCAGTTGTTGTGATGCTGTTTGTAGAAACTGTGTTCGTAAGGCTTCTACCTTAGTTCCTAAACTATTGTCATATGCCGCAATACTTCCTGTTCCTGCTAGTTGGATATTGAGGCTGGAGATAGAGGATTCTAGATTTGTGATACTCTGATTGATTTGAGAAAGATATTGTTCAGCTAATCCAGACTGAGATTCTTGTTGGGATTGAGCTAAGTAGTTATTCAAGGTAGCTTGGTGTGGATTACCAGGAGATAGACTCGAACTTTTATTAGTAATAGCTTGACTAAGTTCTTTGTACTCTGCAATTTGTTGGTTGATATTATTGATTTGTACTTTAATAGCTGAAGCGGTATTCTCTGCTAAAGTTTCTTGATTATTAACCTCAGTATTAGTTTTAGAGATACCTAACTCAATATCTTTAGATTGGCTAACAAAGTTGTTAAAGGTATTGATATAACCAAACTCATCTTCTCCAGTAAAAAGATTTGTTCCTTGGGAAAGGCTTTCTTTCAATGTTTCTAGCCCATTTTTTTGCCTCCCTAAAGTTGCTAATTGGGTTTCAAGAGCCTGTTTTTGGGAACTCTCCATGGTTTCAGCATATTTGATAATGAGTTCATCTTTTTTGACTAATTGGTTATTGGAAAGATTATTGACTGTTATTGTATTATTGCTGGTTGATTGGATTGATGCAATAACTTTGGTTGGTGTAATCTCACCTCTAGATGTGACGGTAACTTCTTTTTTGGCAAGTAGTGAGAAGATTAGCAGGAAACTTAGTAATAGGACTAATGGGACAATCAAGAGTGTAGCGAAATTGTGGTAGCGACGCTGGTAAAATTCTGAACTTTTAAAGAGATTTGGGTTCATGATAAGCCTCCTTATTTGCTAAATAGATGATGGTAGAAACCTTGTTTGGCCATCAACTCCTGATGAGAACCAGTCTCGATAACTTTACCTTGGTCAAGGACAATGACCTGATTGGTTCGTTCAGAAATACTGAGACGATGGGCGACAAAGATGATAGTCTTATCAGTCATAGTCATTAAATTATCAATAACCTTTTTCTCGGTTAAAACATCAAGACCGCTAGTAGCCTCATCAAGAATAAGAACAGGAGCTGTCGTCAGTAATGCTCTAGCCAAAGCAATTCGTTGTTTTTGACCACCAGATAATCCTGCTCCATCTGATAGTTCTGTTTGGTATCCCATAGGCATTTGTTCGATGTCTTGGCGAATTTCTGCCATTTCACAAGCTCTGATAATATCTTCTTGGCTAATCATTTGATTAGCTCCCAAGGTCAAGTTTTCTAAGATTGAACCATTAAAGATATAAGCCTGTTGGGGAAGGTAGTTGATGTGTTGTCGAAGAGTCTTTTTATCAATCATTTTGAGGTCATTATTATTAATAGTGATCCGTCCCTTGTAAGGTTCAAAGAAGTTGACAATCATTTTAGCTAAAGTTGTTTTTCCTGAGCCACTAATCCCTACTAGGCTGACTTTATCACCTTGTTTGATTGTTAGATTGATGTCAGATAAGGTATCACGACCAAAGCCGTACTTATAGGAAAGGTCTTCAAAGCGAATATCACCAGCTAGAAATTGCGAATCAGTTAAAGACTGATTATTATTGAATTCAGATTCAACCAAGTAAACTTCATTCAGACGATTATTGGCTACCTTAGCAGACTGGAGTTTGGTTTGCAGATTGATGATATTTTCCAAAGGATTGGTAAAGTAAGATAAGAGAGTGTTAAATGTAATCAATTGACCAACTGAAATTTTACCTGTCATCACTAATTGAGCACCAAACCACAAGATAGCAATATTTAAAATGAGCTGAGCACCTTGTTTAAGTGCTCCTTGCAGGATAGAGTATTTACTGAGTTTGAAGGATTTATCCAAATAATCCACGAACTCGCTATCAATTTTTTGATAGCGAGTTTCTTCGCTGGTTAGGGATTTGATAGTTTCTATACCGTTGATATCTTCTATAATTGCAGAGCTGACCATGGAATTACTCTGCATGACATCATTATTCATCCTCTCAAACGGTTTCATAAAAGCTAAAATAATGATAGTATAAATGGGAACTGAAATCAGCGAGAGAAGAAAGAGGTTGGTATTTTGTACCAAAAGCACACTACCAACAATGGTCAATATAGAGACATCAAGAAAAATTGATAGAATCGTCGAAGCTAGAGCATCAATAATTGAATTAGCATCTGTAAAACGAGAGATAACCTCACCAGTCCGTCGTGTTGCAAAGAAAGACATAGGTAGTTCAAAGATGTGGCGAATATAGGAGAGAATCACATCAATACTTAAACGTTGACTGAGAACTGTCAAGAGGTAATCTCGTGAAAAACTCATTATCTGTTGGAAAATATAGGTGATAATCAGACCGATAGAAATAATACCTAAGGTTGACTTCATCTGATTAGGGATATATTCATCCAAAATCCCTTGAAGATAGTAAGAACCACCTATATTAATCAGAGTCACCAAAAGACTTGATAGGACGATGTAAAAGATAAGTGAGCGTTGCCTGAAAATTAAGGGGAGAAAGCCCATTAAACCATTCTTTTTATCCTTCTGGGGCTTGTAGCTAGGCTCTGGAGCAAGAAAGATGGTTACACCTGTCCACTCAGAAGTAAACCTTTCCTTAGTCATCTTTGTTACTTTTACTGTAGGATCAGGATCTCCAATGATAAGATGGTCTTTTTTATTTTGATAGACAACATAGTAGTGTTGGAGTTTACCTTCCTTATTAACGTGAACGATAAAGGGATAAGATATGTCCTCCATTTCAAAGAGGCTCATATCAGCCTGAATAGCTCTGGTTTCAAAGCTTATCTCTTTAGCTGCCTTGACAATACCAAGGGCGGTTGTGCCTTCTTTATTTGTTTTAGCTAATTCTCGTAAATGAGCTAGGGAATAGTCAGAACCATAAAATTTAGCAATTGATGCTAGGGCAGCCACCCCACAGTCTCTAGCATCTATTTGAGGAACAAAGGTTCGTTTGTAAGATGTCATTTGTCAAATCCTTTCTTGTTGTTTACAAGATTATTATGACAAAAATCAAGAGAAAAAGATGATCAAATCTCAAATGGTCATCGAAACGTCCTGAATGGTAAAGGCATCTTGGATTGTTAACACCTGAACGGTCACTTAAATATCTCAAACGGAATTATTTTTTTCCATTTAGGAAAGTTAAATGACTGTTCAAGAGATGGGAAAAATATCTTTTGAGGAAGTGCTATACTAAACTCGTCAAGGTTGCAACCCGACAAAATAAAAGATTATATCATACAGGAGGTTTTCGCCATGAATAAAAGAACAATGAAACAATTCAATACACTTAACTCTGATGTCCTTGCTACTATACAAGGTGGCGGAGGAGGATCACTTCTTCCACTATTACCAAGTTACGAGCAACTCATGTCAAGTATTTGTGGTCTTGCAGATGGTTTGAAAGGAAGAAAGCATAAAGGAAGTTGTTAGAGAGGATGTAGACGTATAGGTTAAAAAATAGATTGAGGGGAAAATGAGATTTTTAAAACTATGTGGTTTAACAATGGTAGCAATCTTATTAAGTTTAGTGATACAAATTCCAACTTATCTGGGAATCACCCTTTTTGATGAGAATAGTGTCCTTAAAATATCTGTTGGGTTAGTAGCCTTCTTGATGATATTCTCAGGTTTATTATTTATTAGAGTGAAGAACTTTCCCAACCTTCCAGTAAATAAAAATGTAACTGTCAGAATTATTTTCGGTTGGACGATAATAATCTTCTTGCTGATTATTGGAATAAAATTGATGTTACAGTTTTTTGGAATCCATTTAACTTCTGCTAACAATGATGATTTAATACAGCAAATACATTCTCCCAATGTCTGGTTTATGCTGCTGAATCTTCATCTTCTAGGTCCAATTCTTGAAGAGATTGTTTTCAGAGGGATTCTCTTAGAAGGACTAATTAGACTCTATCCGAATAAAAAATACATTGCTATTTTCCTCTCGTCTTTTCTTTTTGCATTTGCTCATACCTATACACTATCACTAATACTGTTAGATTATTTTATCTTCGGAATGTTATACAGTACCTTGTATTATAAATCCAGACATTTACAAAATAGTGTGTTAGCTCATATTTCAACTAATTCACTAATTACTGTACTATCTATAATAGCAGGACTACTGTTAAAATAATTTGAATAATGGAGAAAAACAATGAAAACTAAGCAATTTAAAACTTTAGAGACATCTGATTTGCAATATATCACTGGTGGTGACAATGAGTCATACGATTTTTGGTTTAGAATTGGAAGTAATACTCGTAAAGGAGTCATTGCAGTAGGTAAAGCTGTCTGTAGATTTGCTCCTTTTTGCTAAAAAATATGAACGACCTTTAGAAACAAGAAAAGAAGATTGGTTTATTCAATTCAATTGACTTGCTTACTTTCTTACTTAAGGTAGAAGTTTTCCTAATTCGCAATTTTGAATGGTATCATACTGTTAGTGAGCTAGACCTTTATGGTTACAATCTGACAAAATTAAATCTATATTACAAAGGAGGTATTCGCTTTGAATACAAAAACAAACAATATATTCAACGTATTGAGTCTAGATGTTCTTGCCAATATTACTGGTGGAAAATCGAAAGACTATTGTACAGGACAGGTTTTTGGAAGAATTTTTACAAAAAAAGCTCTAGGTCAAATAATTGTTCCAACTGATCTCATTTGTCGTTAGAGAGGAGTGACTAATTATGAAATATGATAAATTTAACGAAATTTCGGAATATCATCTTGAAAAAATTAATGGCGGTTTTGATCCTTTCAAAGGTTTGAAAGATATGTGGAATGGATTTGTAGATGGTGCTAGAAGTGTTATCTTAAAAGGAAAGTAAAAATAGTGTTTTAGGAGGAGCTCAGAATATGGGAGAGGTTACTGGTTTTAAAAATCATTATATTTATACCATCACCATCTTGATGTTATATGTCTTTGGAGTGGGATTTATCAGAAGTGAACTTTTGTTTTATTTTTCAGTTATGCTTATAGGCTGTATGACGCTTTTATTGTTGTACGGTCAGGGGCATAGGAAAATATTTCGATTAGATACAATTCATAGAAAAACAATATTAGCTATTTGTTTAGGATTTGTTGCTCTGACCCTTTGGTCAATTATTGTGAACCATCTCTTTCCAGTACCTGAAAATGAAAAACTTTTAGATACTTATAGTGGCACAGGAATAGAGCTGTATCTCTTTTATATTTATGGGATTTTCATAGGTCCAATTAGCGAAGAGCTTGTTTTTCGAGCTCTAATTATAAAAAATTTGGAGCGGTTTAGCAGTATAGGTTTGGACCTTCTGGTATCAGCTGTATTTTTCTCCCTAGCTCATACAGTTCTTCAGGGCTTCAATTTATCTGACTTTATTGTTTATTTTGGATTTGGTCTGATTTACAGTATTCTATTTAAACGTTCAAAAACACTTTATCCTGCCCTATTCTTACATATTATTTGGAATGCTTGGCTTTTCTGGGTTTCTAGTTAGCATTATTTATAAATTATCATTAAACCGCAATATCTGTTATTTTTTAGATATTGTAGTTTTTTCATTTAGTAACAAAATATTAATATAAATGAGCTAGGAAATGATTAGAACCGTAAAAACTAGAAATAGAAGCAAAAGAGACCACTTCACAGTCCCTACAATCGATTTAAGAAATGAAGACTTATTTGATTGTCAACTGTTTGAGCATATTTAAGCGACTTTCTTTATAGTATATTGGTAATAGAAGATAGGGAAGCCACTTGAAATCCATGGTATTAATCTGAGGATCAAAGGGTTAGTAATCAAATCTTTTTTATGTGTGACAAGACTATGCTTACAAAAATCAAAAATTTAAAATAATTATTGGAAAAATCATAAATGATATAAGACATTTCTGCTTACTCTAATATAAAGACCTGAACTGTAAATTTAATATCTCAAGCGGAAAAATTTTCCATTTAGGAAAGTTAAATGACTGTCCAGGAATTGGGAAAAATATCTATCAAGGAAGTGCTATACTAAACTCGTCAAGGTTGCAACCCGACAAGATAAAAATAATATTTTTAGAAGGTATTACTTATGAACACAAAAACATTTGAGAAATTTGAACTTTTAGATTACGTACAACTTTCAGCTGTTGAGGGTGGAGGCTGGTTTAGTTGTGGTGGTAGTATTGCCTTAGGTGCTGCTGAAGGCTATATGGCTACTGCTGGTGGAACAATCTTTTTAGGTCCTTATGCATTAGGAACAGGTGCTGTTGGGGCAGTTATTGGTGGTATTGGAGGAGCATTTACTTGCTAGGTGGTCACCACTTTTCAAGGAAAAGGAGGTGTAACTATGAAAAAACACCATTTTTCAAAGTTAGATAAGTTATTACTTATCAGATATTTGGGTCAGTTACCAATTATAGGTATACTTATCACATTCTTATCGCGGGAATTTTTTAGCCTTCCCTTATTAACCAAAGTGATTATGCTACTCATTTTAGTAGCTAATATGGGAACTACTATTTACTTTACCAAAGAAATTAAGTTAGAACAGACAAAAGAACAAACTCATTTTCACGCGAAGGCTACGCAGATTACTTTCATCATGTTTGCCTTAATTTTTGGTTTTATTGGTTTGTATAAAGGTGTAACTGCGGTAGAAATATATCAACAAGTTATAGGGTATGTAGGTGCTTTTATATGTCTTGTTATCTCAGGATTATTGGTTTGGGGTTTAAAGTTTATTAAAGACTATGGTGTATCAAAAAATACATAACATACTTAAAATTTTATGGTTCATATTGGCAGTGCTTGTTTTGCATCTACTAATCCAAATTACAGCGGCGTCATCATTATCCAACTTAGGCGCAAATACATTTGCCATCAATTTTATCAGAATATTACTCATAATGACTGCCACACCGATAGTGAAGCTATACTTTAAAGTCATTAGCTGGTGTTCTCAAAAACTGTAATGTTTGAAAGAATCAAGCCTTTAACATTAGCAAAAGAAGACTTAAAATCAGACTGAAGACAAAGTCCTTGGAAATTATTTTCCAAGGGCTTTTTTCTATTCACGACCTACGGAAAAAATTACAGCCGTCGTTTCCAAGAGAAAGAGACCATCTCTGAGATTTTCAATCAGGTCTTAAATCAGGCTTTGATAGCTGGCTTGATTGATCCGAGTGAGATTTTTGTGGATGGAACTCATATTAAAACTGCTGCTAACAGTCACAAGTACCGCATGGAAATGGTGGAACAACAGGCTAAATTCATGAGTGACCAGCTTGAACTAGAGATTGACTTGGATAGGAAAAAACACGCAAAAAAAATCGCTAAAGTTCGCCAAAGAAAGCGAGGCTAAGGAAAAGAAAATTTCTACTACTGACCCAGAAAGTGGCTGGTTTCATTGGTGGTAGCACGGCGTTTTGCTATAATAAAGTTAGTTAAGGAAAAAGAATGTGAAAAAATGGTTAATATTTATCAGTACAATTATTATTGTAGGTATTGCAATTAAAGTGATTTTTACATTAAGTGGAATTTATCAAACTTTATTTATCATAGCAGGATTAACTATATATCTTTTGGCTGCTCTGAACGAGTATAAAAAGATTAGATAAGCCTGCAATAATTACACTGTACAATATCAACGTAAATAAAAGTAATTTAAACCCCTGGTGCTAGTTTATTTCAAAATATCTCAAATTATAGGCTAATATGATTTGTTCAATACGCAATTGCAATCCTGATAGGCTTCTAGTTAATGTCTGTTCGATATTAAAATGAGCACATAACTCCGAAAATCGGGTTTCAATAGTTCGTCTCATAGCCATCAATTTCCAATGGTTATGTTGCTTAGCTCCAGCCATATTCTGACGCAGAGGTGTCCAAAGATGATAACCTCTCTGTTTTAACTCTTCTTTAAGTTGTCGGCTAAGATAACCTAAATCAGCTAAAATAAAGGACTGTCGGCAATTATCTAGCAACTCGTCCACTACTCTAATATCATGAATAGAAGCAGGGGTCACAACATAATTTAGAATATAACCTGACAGGGTGACCAGCATATGGACTTTAAAGCCGTAAAACCACAGCACTTATATTGTATATTCAAGGTATTAAAAATGAACTAGCACCAGGGGTAATGATTATCTGTGTTGTTGCCCCTATTTACGAAGAAATTCTGTTTCGATACCTTGTAATGAAGAAGTTTGTCAAACAATTTAGTGGCATCTCGAGTATCCTTTTGTCCGCGATCTTATTTAGTTTGGGACATTTACGCCAACCCTCGATCACAGATTTTATGACTTACTTTGTAATGGGGATAATTTTCTCTGGTATATACTGGTATACACAATCGATTTATTATTCTATAACATTACATATCATTTGGAACAGTTTGCCCTATATTATTTATTTTTTGGTATTTGTTTTAGATCTAGTCATTAAACTATGACCTTCCCCTACAATTCACTATATCAAACTAAGTGCAACAAATTATTCATCTTACCAAAGCTAATCTAGCCTAAACTGCTTGAGCATACTCAAGCAGTTTTTTATCGTGGTATATTCTGCAATAGAATATAAAGTGGCTACTTTCCAATCGTAAGTGATAATCAAAACTACCTGAATAGGAAAGATATCTTGGATCTTACAAAAATGAACACTTAAACGATCAATTTAATATCCCAAGAGGAAAATTTTTCCATTTAGGAAAGTTAAATGACTGTTCAGGAAATGGGAAAAATATCTATCAAGGAAGTGCTATACTAAACTCGTCAAGGTTGCAACCCGACAAGATAAAATATTATATCATACAGGAGATTTTTATCATAAATACAAGAATGGAACAGTTTAACGTGCTCAATGCAGATACTCTTGCGACCGTTGAAGGTGGCGTTTCAACAGTTTGTGTTGCTACAATAGCTGGAGGTGCAGCTTGGGGCGGCAGTAGAGGACTTGCAGGAGGCTTAGTAGGTGGTGCTATTGGTACGGCAGTCGGGGCAGCAGCGGGTGCAATTATTGGTTGTAGATAAATATTAATTAAAAGAAAGGGATTAAAAATGTATTATACTTTAAAAGAGTCAGAACTGATAAGTATTTCTGCAGGAGCTTCAAAAAATAATTGTGTTTGGGGAGTTATGGCAGCAGCAGGAGGTGGGTTTATTGCAGGGGCTGCAATAACTGGTCCTTTAGGCGTATTTGGCGGGGCGATGGCAGGGGTCGGGGCTGCAGTTGCCTGGTGTAAATAGGTTAATTAAAGTGAGAAAGTTTAATTTAGCTGCTTTTATAATGACTTTAGGCTTTTTATTGGTAATTATTTTTCCAATTTTCCCCAAATCATTTAAAGACTATGTTTTGCTTTCAAGTTCAGGACTAACTTTTTTGCTAATATTTCTTATTTCTTATATAAAGAAAAAATAATGTACTAACCCCAAAAAGTTGGATATTTTATTTAAAAGAAGAACTTCGTCCTGTGAAATACAGGATGAAGTTCTTTCCGCCTTGGCTTAATTCTTTTATTGTAGTAAAAAAGAAAAACGTCCAAATCTTAAATGGTAGACGAATCATCTTTAACGATAAAAGCTCCCTGAAAATAAATGCTTAAACGGTCTCTTAACTTCTCAAACTGTAAAATTTTCCCTTTTAGGAAAGTTAAATGACTATTCAGGAAATGGGAAAAATATCTTTTGAGGAAGTGCTATACTAAACTCGTCAAGGTTGCAACCCGACAAGATAAAAATAATATTTTTAGGAAGTCTTCCTTATGGATACAAAAACATTTGAACAATTTGATATGATGAGTGATGTGCAACTTTCAACTGTTGAAGGTGGAGGCTGGAGATGTGCTGCTGGTGCAGGCGGAGGAGCACTAACAGGATTAGCAGCTGCAGGTATTGGAATTCTTGCTGCTAGTAATCCAGTAGGCTGGGTAGTAGGAGGCGTTATTGTTGGTTCTGCTACTGCTGGAGGTGGTTTGACAGGTGCAGCAACGTTTTGTTAAGCTTAAACGATTCTTAAGGATTCTATGGTTTGTATGGATAATGTTTATACTTGTCATAATTTATAGAAGTTATGATAGCAATCCAAAGGTAATCTTTGTATTGTACAGTATAGGGCTACTACATTTTCCTTTAATGATTTCTTGGTTAAATTCTAGAGGAAGAAAATAGAGTATCATATTTGTTAATTTTCCCTTTGCAGCTGGATATACTTTAGGCGCTGCAATTTGTTCTGGGACAGTAGTTGGAGGTGTTGGTGGACTGACCTATGTTGCTAATTAATGATAAGAGCGACAACACTGTTATTCCTCTAGTAGCTTTAGCCACTTCTTTAGGGTATTTTGGGGGACATAATCGTTTTCTTTTCTTATTAACATTAATATTTTCACTTTTATCATTATTTGATATTAAAAATAATTGATAGTGTAAATCATAACCACCCGTCAAACGGGTGGTTTATTGTTTCTCACCTTCGGAGCGAAATGGACTAAAGTCGCATAATAATATCGTGAACCCTGATAGGATGCTAGGACAAATTATCCCTACTTGTGTAGCTTTAGTAACAGCTACTATATGACCGTTAGGTGCAGAAGAAGATGGAAGTGCTTGAAGATAAAAACTGGAGAGCTATAAAAGAACAAATGTTTCCCGTTTAGGACGTTTCAGTGCCTGTTTGGGATTTAAACGATATTTTGATTTTAAAATATGTATAATAAGGTTGGATAATTATGGAGAAGAAGATCGATATTATATCAAAAATAATCACGAAGCAATTATTAGTGAGGAAGACTTTAATAAAGCTCAAGAGATTCGTTTAAAACGTTCAGGGAGACGAGGTAGAATTGGACAGACTTCAGGCAAACCTCAAAGATACTCTAGAATGTATGCGTTTAGTAGCTTACTAGAATGTGGTTTTTGTCAGTCCGTAGTGGCAAGACGTTCTTGGCATAGTGGTACAATTTACCATAAAGTTATTTGGCATTGCCAAAGAGCAATTAAAAAAGGGAAAAAATATTGTCCTCATAGCAAGGGAATAAGTGAAAAAGCTATTGAGACAGCGTTTCTTGAAAGTTTTAGATTGTTATATCAGAATAATGATAGTATTGTTGAACTGTTTCTAAATACTGTGGAGGAAGAAATAAGGGACAATTCTTTAGAATTAGAACTTAAGAGGATTGAAAAGAAACTGCAGAAGCTAAAGAATCAAGAACGTGAAATAATAAAAATGAAACTTGAAAATCGAATTAGTGATACCTTGTATGATGAGCAGTTTCATGATATTATGAAACAAAATGATAAATTAGTTGATTCAAAACTAAATATTGAAGCTAACTTACGAACAGATGTAGGAGTGAAGGAACGCTTAGAATCATTTTGTAAACTTTTAAAATCAAAACAACTGATTACAGAATTTGACCGTGCAGTTTTTGAGAGTCTTGTTGAAAAGGTAATTTTGGGAGAAGTATTGGATGACGGTACAATAGATCCAGCAAAAATTACTTTTATTTATAAATCTGGAGACGAATCAAAGATGAATGGAAAAATGTTTAAAGACAAACGGAAAAATGCAAAGAAGTCTAGTACAGACACTGAGCAAGAATGGTGTAGTTTTCAAGAAAACAGCAATAAAATTTTGTTTCCCCAGTCCATAGACAGCAAGGACGGAGGCTGTGGTGAGACTAGTTCAACGCTAATGGCAACTTTTTGTCCGTTGAAAGGGATAAGTGATTATTCTATGTAAAAGGTATTCTCTATCTAGGTGATGGGGAATCTTTTTCGAGATAAGAAACGGTGTGTTATGGAGGAGAATGATGATAAGAATTCGAACGGTTGACCTAGAAGATACGAGAGATTTGTTGGCTATCTACGCCTATTACGTCAAAGAAACAGCGATTACTTTTGAATATGACGTTCCCAGTCTCGCCGAGTTTCAGGAAAGAGTTCGACAGATTTCAGCTTTTTACCCTTATCTGGTGGCTGAGGAGGATGGCCAAATCTTAGGCTACGCCTATGCCTCAGCTTTTCATGAGAGAGCAGCCTATGCCTGGTCAGCAGAAAGTGCTATTTATCTTGCTAAAGATGCTCGTGGAAAAGGACTAGGAAGCCTCCTTTATGATCGTTTAGAGGACTGCCTCAAGAAGATGGGAATCTTAAATCTAAATGCCTGTATCGCGACGACCGGTCAGGAAGATACTCATCTGAACAATGGCAGTCAGAAATTCCATGAAGCTAGAGGATTTAGCTTGGTTGGGAAATTTCATCAGTCAGGTTATAAATTTGACACTTGGTATGATATGATTTGGATGGAAAAATGCTTAGGAAACCATCAGACGCCAGCTATCGCAGTCAAGTCAATTCATGAGGTAGCTGAGCAGTAATCAGCCTCTTATGAATTGTCGTAGGCTCTCTTTAGCCAAAATAGGACAACTGTGCTATAATAAAGGGTAAAATCTAATTTTTGGAGAAGATAGTGAGTATTGACGATTATAGGCCGACCTTTGTGGTTGAGGCTGTTTATGACTTGAAAGCAGAGGACTTGTTGCGTCACGGTATTCATGCCGTTTTGGTGGATTTGGATAATACCTTGATTGCTTGGAATAATCCAGATGGTACCCCAGAATTACGTAAGTGGCTCGATGAGATGCAGATGGCAGATATTTCTGTTGTAGTGGTTTCTAACAATAAGTATTCACGCGTTGAACGTGCGGTGGATCGTTTTGGTGTTGACTTTGTTAGTCGCGCCATGAAGCCTTTTACAAGAGGAATCAGGATTGCCATGGATCGCTATGGTTTTGATCTTGATGAGGTTGTCATGGTTGGCGACCAGTTAATGACGGATATACGAGCGGCACATCGTGCGGGGATTCAGTCAATTTTAGTGCGACCTTTGGTTAAGTCTGACGCTTGGAATACCAAGTTTAATCGCTGGCGCGAACGTCGAGTTTGGGCCAAATTAGAAGCCAAATATGGAAAAATAAGTTACAAAAAAGGCATCTAGGAACATTAGACTAGTGTGTCTGAGGTTTTGTATCATGTTTATCAGAACACGGGACTAATTTTCTCAGAAAAAAGATAACTCTTCCTAGATGCTAAAGCATCTTCGTCAGATTTCCTATTTTTCTACGAAAATTTCTATCAAGCTGGAAGGTCCCTTTGTATCATGTTTATTTGAACACGCCCTAAAAACTCGGAATTTAGATAAATCACCTTGTGTACCAGCACACTGCGTTGATTTCCTAAAATTCAGTCGTTTTTGACGGGCTTTGTATCATATGTATTCGAACACGGGCTAAAAAGCTAGTGAAAAAGATGAGCTGACTAGAAAATCAAGATTTTCTGTCATCTCCCTATTTTCATAAGCTTTTTGTAACGCCCTTTGTATCATCATAAAAAGGAATTTAATGGAAGAATTATTATTTTGTATCGGTTGTGGGGCTCAGATTCAGACAACGGATAAGGAAAAAGCAGGTTATACACCTGCCAGTTCGATCAAGAAAGCAGAGGAAACAGGTGAGCTTTATTGCCAACGTTGTTTCCGTTTGCGTCATTACAATGAAATCGTTGATGTTCACATCACAGACGATGAGTTCTTGAAACTGCTTCACGAAGTGGGTGATAGCGATGCTCTTGTGGTTAATGTCGTTGATATTTTTGATTTCAACGGCTCAATCATTCCAGGCTTGTCACGTTTTGTCTCTGGGAATGACGTGCTTTTGGTTGGGAATAAAAAAGATATTTTGCCAAAATCAGTCAAAGACGGCAAGGTAACCCAGTGGTTGACGGAGCGAGCGCACGAGGAAGGTATGCGCCCTTTGGATGTTGTCTTGACCTCTGCTCAAAACAAGCAAGCTATTAAGGATCTCATTGCCGCTATCGACAAACGCCGCAAAGGGCGTGATGTCTATGTGGTCGGCGTGACCAACGTTGGAAAATCAACACTGATCAATGCTATCATTCAAGAAATCACAGGTGACAAAGACGTCATCACGACCTCTCGTTTCCCTGGGACAACTCTGGATAAGATTGAGATTCCACTAGACGATGGTTCTTACATCTTTGACACACCAGGGATTATTCACCGACACCAGATGGCACATTATTTGACAGCGAAAAACCTCAAATATGTTAGTCCTAAAAAGGAAATTAAGCCCAAGACTTACCAGCTCAATTCTGAGCAGACCCTTTTCCTCGGCGGATTAGGACGTTTTGATTTTGTTTCTGGAAATAAGCAGGGCTTCACCGCTTATTTTGACAACAACCTCAACCTTCACCGTACCAAACTTGAGGGAGCTGACGCTTTTTATGACAAGCACGTGGGCAGTCTTTTGACCCCGCCAAATGATAAGGAAGTCACAGACTTTCCAAAACTGGTTCGTCATGAGTTCACTGTTAAAAACAAGATGGACATCGTCTATTCAGGTCTTGGTTGGATTCGAGTACAGGGTTCAGAAGAAACCCCTGTTGTTATCGCTGCTTGGGCACCAGAAGGTGTCGGAGTTGTTATCCGCAAGGCTTTGATTTAAGAAAAAAATAAAGGAAATACTATGCTTACAAGTAAACAACGTGCTTTTTTGAAATCAGAAGCACACACATTGAAACCGATTGTTCAGATTGGGAAAAACGGTCTGAATGACCACATTAAAACCAGTGTTCGTCAAGCGCTTGATGCGCGTGAATTGATTAAGGTGACCCTTCTTCAAAATACAGACGAAGACATTCATGAGGTTGCTGAAATCTTGGAAGACGAGATTGGTTGCGATACGGTTCTTAAAATCGGACGTATCCTCATTCTCTTTAAAGAGTCAGCTAAAAAAGAAAACCGCAAATTATCACCAAAAGTTAAGGCATTGAAAAAATAAGTCTATCAAAAACAGACAACATTCTCTGCAAAGGAGGTAGGTATGGCAATTGAATTACTGACACCCTTCACCAAGGTGGAGTTGGAAACAGAAACAAAAGATAAAAACCGTAAACAGGTCGGCATTTTAGGAGGAAACTTCAATCCTGTCCACAATGCTCACTTGGTCGTTGCCGATCAGGTGCGTCAGCAGTTGGGTTTGGATCAAGTCCTTCTCATGCCTGAGTACGAGCCACCTCACGTGGATAAGAAAGAAACCATCGATGAAAAGCATCGTTTGAACATGTTGCTCTTAGCAATCAATGGGGTTGAAGGTTTGGATATCGAGCCTATTGAGATTGAGCGTAAGGGCGTTAGCTATACTTACGATACCATGAAGCTCTTGACCGAAGCTAACCCTGATACAGACTATTATTTCATTATCGGAGCAGATATGGTGGAGTATCTTCCTAAGTGGCATCGCATTGACGAGTTGGTCGAGATGGTTCAGTTTGTTGGTGTTCAGCGTCCCAAGTACAAGGCTGGAACGTCTTACCCTGTCATTTGGGTGGATGTTCCTCTTATGGACATTTCATCAAGCATGGTGCGTGATTTTATCAAAAAAGATCGCACACCCAACTACCTCCTACCTGCCCCTGTCCTTGATTATATTAAGAAAGCAGGACTTTACAAATGACCTATGAGGCTTATGTTGGCATCAGCCGTGAGGAGCTTTTGGAAAAAATAGCAGAGCAGATGAGTGAGCATCGCTTTCAGCACGTCTTAGGCGTTGAGAAGGCAGCCATTCGTTTGGCAGAGCTAAATGATTATGATAGGACAAAAGCGGGTTTAGCAGGACTTTTGCATGACTACGCCAAGGAATTGCCAGATCAAGCTTTCTTGGACTTGATTGACAAGTATGACCTAGACCCAGAGCTTAAACATTGGAACAACAATGTCTGGCATGGTATGGTCGGCATTTACAAAATCCAAGAAGATTTGGGCGTGACAGATAAGGACATCCTACGTGCGATCGAGATTCACACCGTAGGTAGCCGTCAGATGACGACACTTGATAAGATTGTCTATGTGGCTGATTACATTGAGCATAATAGAGATTTTCCTTTGGTGGCAAAAGCGCGTGAGATAGCAGAGCAGTCACTGGACAAGGCTGTGGCTTACGAGACGGTCAACACCGTTGCCTTTCTAGCTCAGAAAGCGCAGCCGATTTACCCACAGACGATTGAAACGTACAATGCTTTTTGCAAGTATTTGAAAGAGGATTAAATGGATAAAAAAGAATTACTAGAATTAGTTGTTAAAGCCGCTGATGAAAAGCGTGCTGAAGATATTATTGCCCTTGATTTGGCTGGTTTGACGAGCCTGACAGATTATTTTGTCATCACAAGTGCGACTAACAGCCGTCAGCTTGAAGCCATCGCTGAAAATATTCGTGAGAAGGTCAAAGAAGCTGGTGGAGACCCAAGCCATGTCGAAGGCGATAGCAAGGCTGGCTGGGTACTGCTTGACTTGAATGACGTAGTGGTTCACGTCTTCTCAGAAGATGAACGTGACCACTACAACCTTGAAAAACTCTGGCACGAAGCACCGATTGTGGATGTGACCGAGTATCTTGATTAAGTAATAGAAAATAAGAGGATGGAACAACAGTTCCACACCTCTTAATTTTTATAGTTTAACTGACAAGTCGCAGTGGTTGGGAGAAACCCTGTCAGCTTTAGCTGACTTAGGGTTTCCCCGGCAAAGTTCATTAGGCACTTTAGTGCCAATGAACCACTGCTGACTGGGCTTTAAAAAGTTGATTTATCAACTTTTAAAGCCCTACTCAACTGTGCGGAGGTGGGATGACAAAATCAAATTCCTCTATTGATTTGCTAAAAACATCTCCCAGATGTTTTTACTATCCCACTCTCTTTTCTGGAGAAATGATATGAACAAAAATTACGAAACCTTTGCACGTGTCTACGATGCTATTATGGATGATACCCTTTATGACAAGTGGACAGACTTTTCGCTCCGCCATTTGCGAAAGACAAAGGAGAGAAAGAAACTCTTGGAGTTGGCTTGTGGGACTGGCATCCAGTCGGTGCGTTTTTCGCAGGCAGGCTTTGAGGTGACTGGGCTTGACCTCTCTCAAGAGATGTTAGACGTGGCTCAAAAGAGAGCAGCTTCAGCCAAACAGAAGATTGACTTTATGCAGGGCAATATGTTGGACTTGTCTCAGGCTGGGACCTACGACTTTGTGACCTGCTACTCAGACTCTATCTGCTACATGCAGGATGAAGCCGAGGTCGGCGATGTCTTTAAGCAGGTCTACGATTGCTTGGAGGAGGACGGGGTCTTTATCTTTGATGTACACTCTACTTACCAGATTGATGAAGCTTTTCCGGGCTATTCTTACCATGAAAATGCTGACGATTTTGCCATGGTCTGGGATAGTTACGAGGACGAGGCACCTCACTCTGTTGTCCATGAGTTGACCTTCTTTATTGAAGAGGAAGACGGACGCTTTAGCCGTTATGACGAAATTCATGAAGAACGCACCTATGAAGTCTTGACTTACGACATCCTCCTCGAACAAGCAGGCTTTAAATCCTTTAAACTCTACGCAGACTTTGAAGACAAGGAACCGACAGACACTTCCGCCAGATGGTTCTTTGTCTGTCAGAAGTAGGAGTATCCTATGACCATCACTGGCATTATCGCCGAATTTAATCCTTTTCACAATGGGCATAAATACCTGCTGGAGCAGAGCAGTGGGACCAAGATTGTCGTCATGTCTGGTAATTTTATGCAGCGTGGCGAGCCTGCTCTCATTGACAAGTGGACACGAACTCAGTTGGCTCTGGAAAATGGTGCGGACTTGGTAGTCGAGCTGCCTTTTCTTGCCAGCGTTCAGTCGGCAGACTATTTTGCTCAGGCTGCTGTGGATATTTTGACGCGTCTGGGCATTGATACCCTGACCTTTGGCACGGAAGAAGACTTGGATTATACACAGATTTCACAGGTCTATGGGGAAAAAGAGAAGCAGATGACGGCTTTTTTTTCGACGCTTCCAGATAGCCTGACTTATCCACAGAAAACGCAAGTTATGTGGGAAAATTTTCTTGGTCTCAACTTCTCGGGTCAGACGCCAAATCATATCTTGGGACTAGCCTATGCCAAGGCTTGCGCTGGAAAGAATATTCAATTACAGCCTATTAAGCGACTAGGTGCTGGTTTTCATTCGGAGAGTAAAGAGGAGGAGATTGCTTCTGCGACAGCCATTCGTAAGCATATCTCAGACAAGTCCTTTGTGGAAAAGGTAGCCCCTAGTTCAGACTTGATTTTAGCTTGTCCACAGGTGTCATGGGAGAACTACTTTGACTTGCTCAAATATCAGATTTTGACGACAAGTGATTTAAGGCAATTTTTCCAAGTCAACGAGGAATTAGCCAGTCGTATCCGCTCTGCTATTAGGAGCGTAGCGACTGTGGAGGAATTGGTGGAAAAAGTAGCTACCAAACGCTACACCAAGGCGCGTGTGAGACGCATCTTGACCTACATCTTGGTGGGAGCTGTGGAAAAACCTTTGCCACAAGCTATTCATGTCTTGGGGTTCACTGCAAAAGGGCAGGCTCACCTCAAGTCTGTGAAAAAGTCTGTGGACATCGTGGCAAGGATTGGAGCAGAGAGCTGGGATGATACCACGCAACAATCAGATGCTGTTTATCAGTTAGGGAATAGCAAGATAGCTGAGCAGACTTGGGGACGAGTACCAGTTCGGCTTACGAATAATCCTGATTAAAATATACATTTTCAAGAAAACGAAATGAAAATAATGAAAAGTGGTTACAATTTTCGTGAAATAACTATCGTTTTGTTCTATTTAGAGATAAAATGATAGCAAAACCTAACTTTCGATGTTAGGTTTTTTGATTTTTTTCTCTTTTTAGCATAATAAATCTAGGATAAAGGTAATTTTTTTGCTATTATGGAATAAATATTATAATGCTGGCAAAGGAGATATCATGTTAGTGAAAAAGAAAAGTCAATTAGTGATGTTATTAGCCTTATCATCTGGTATTTTAGTGGGTTGTTCAACCAACAGTAGCAGTAAGGACAATTCAACTTATCAGTATGTTTATGCAACGGACCCTGATTCATTGGATTACATCAAGTCTTATCGTGCGACAACGACTGACTATACGACTCAAGCAGTGGACGGTCTCTTGGAAAATGATAAGTACGGTAATCTTGTACCTTCTTTGGCAAAGGATTGGACGGTCTCTAAGGATGGTTTGACCTACACTTACAAGCTACGTAAGGGGGCAAAATGGTACACTTCTGATGGTGAAGAGTATGCTGAAGTCAAGGCTAAAGACTTCGTTGCAGGTGTCAAGCATGCGGCCGACTCAGGAGCAGATGCCTTGTATATGATTCAATCATCTATCAAGGGTCTTGGTGACTATGTCAATGGTAAGACGACGGACTTCTCAACAGTTGGTGTTAAGGCACTTGATGATTATACGGTTCAATATACTTTGACACAGCCTGAGAGTTATTGGAACTCTAAACTAACTAACCAGGTTCTTTTCCCAGTTAATGAAGAGTTCTTGAATTCTAAGGGAGATAAGTTTGGAACGACAGATCCATCAAGTATCCTCTATAATGGACCGTATATCTTGAAGAATTTGACTTCAAAATCTGAAATCAAATTTGAAAAGAACGAGAATTATTGGGATGCTGATAACGTTCATATCACGACAGTTAAGTATGTTTACAATGATGGTTCAGACTCAGATTCTCTTTTCACAAACTTTGATGACGGTATTTACACAGGTGTTGGTTTGAATCCTAACAGTTCAACCTACTCAGCAGCGGTTAAGAAATATAAAGATAACATTCTTTACGGTGCACAGGATTCAACAACCTACTCTCTTAACTTTAACCTAAACCGTCAAGCGACAAACTTTACTAAGAAAACAACAGATACTCAGAAATCTGATACCAAACAAGCTATCTTGAACAAAGATTTCCGTCAAGCTATCGGATTTGCTTTGGATCGTACCGCTTATAATGCACAGCGTGTTGGTGAGGATGCTGCAAGCAAATCTTTACGTAATACCTTTGTACCACCTAGTTTTGTATCAATTGGTACAGAAAACTTTGGTAGTGCTGTAGAAACTGAGTTGGCATCACTTGGAAGTGAGTGGACAGGTGTTAACCTTGACGATGCTCAAGACGGTCTTTACAACAAAGAAAAAGCACAAGCTGAATTTGCCAAAGCCAAGACAGCCTTGCAAGCTCAGGGCGTTAGCTTCCCAATTCATTTGGACTTCTCAGTTAATAAATCATACGCTGTTGGTGTTAACCAAGCTAGCTCTATCAAACAATCTATCGAAGCTAGTCTAGGTAAGGAAAATGTTGTTGTTGATATTAATCAATTGTCAGAAGCAGACTACAACAACACAACTTACTATGCACAGACTGCTAGTCAGATGGACTGGGATTTGTCTATCGCTGGTTGGTCAGCAGACTATGATGACCCATCAACTTACCTCGATGTCTACAACCCATCAAATGGTAGCTATGTCCATCAGATTGGTTTAACAGCTGGTGATACAGCAATTGCTAAACAAGCAGGTTTGGATTCATTTGAAACTTACCTTGAAGCAGCAGATGCAGAAACTAGTGATGTTATCAAACGTTACCAAGAGTTTGCTAAGGCTCAGGCAGCCTTGACAGACAGTTCTGTGCTTATCCCACTTTACTCACTAGGTGCGAACCCAGTAATCACTAAGATCACGCCTCACACTGGTGCTTACTCTTGGACAGGTACTAAAGGTTCTGTTACTTACAAGTATAAGAAAATTCAATCAGAAGCAGTGACAGCTAGTGATTTTGCTAAATCACGCAAGAAATGGCTAAAAGAAAAAGCAAAATCAAATGCTGAATACGAGAAAAATCTAGCTAAGCACATCGCAGATTAAGTCCTGTGGTTTAATTGATGGTTAGCAAAACTGATAAAAACTAGCTCAACACCAAAGTTGAGCTAGTTTTTGTATATCGTGATAGTAAAAATTTTAAGAAATTAATTAAAACCCCAAATAGTGTCCATGTGTTTTTGGTATAATAACATCGAAAATAAGTATTGACTACAAAAAAACTAAGGATTAAAGGTGAGTTGTAATGTTATCATCGTTTAGATTAATAGAGTTGCATGATCAGCTTAGTAAAGGAGAGTCATTAGAAAAGGCAGAGATATTAAAAAAATTTGGTATTGATGCTAAAACTTTTCAAAGAGACATTGATAGACTCAGATGTTATTACTCAGAAAAAGCTCTAGGTGATATTAAATATGATCGTCAAAATAATTGTTACAGGCTTGATTCAACGCCTAATGATTTGTCGAAGAAAGAAGTTTTTGCTTTGTGTAAAATCTTGATTGAGAGCCGAGCCTTCAATAATCAAGAATTTACAGTGATTGTGGATAAGCTATTGAAACTTTGTCAAAAAAAAGATGCTAAGCAAGTCTATCAAGCAATCAATAATGAAAGGGTAAATTATTTAGAGCTTCAGCACGGTAAGCCACTTATAGATGAAATTTGGGAACTCAGAGAAGCTATATCTGACCAACACGTTATTGAAATTACCTATCGACGTGCAGATAACAAAATAAAGCATCATGAAGTTAAGCCTGTTGGAATAGTTTTTTCAGAGTTTTATTTCTATCTTTTAGCTTTTCAAATGGATGAAACGATCAAATACCCGACAGTTTTTAGAATTGATCGTATTCGGACAGTTAGGGTTACTAATCGTACTTTCCCAATTCCGTACCGCCAACGCTTTAGTGAAGCTGAGTTTAAAAAGAGAGTGCAGTTCATGTATTCAGGGGAGTTAAAAAAAGTTCGGTTTGAGTTTACAGGTATTTTGGAGTCACTCCTAGACAAGCTTCCAACAGCTCAGATTGAAAAGGAAGTTGAAGGAGGTGTTATCGTTAGAGTTGAATCTTTTGGGAATGGAATTGAGATGTGGTTGAGAAGCCAAGGAGATAAGGTGAAGATACTAGGAAAAGGAATTTAAGATGGAAATGAGTTGATAATTTTTGGACAATTAAAAGTTATCTGATAAGAGTATTGTATTCGATTAATTCTGGTTTTGATGTATATTTTTATTCACCATTATCAGATAGTTGCAGTAATCAACAATATATATTAGGTATAAGAGGAAAAAACGTTAATTGCAATCGAACTTAATCAAAGACGGTATCTAAGATATGCAAGTAGGATTACATATAGTAATCTAGATAATAAACTTAACTATTTTGATATAGAGAGTTACTAAAAAATTGTAAGTAGTAAGCGCAAAATAATTATCAAAGTAATAAGAAAGAGGAATACAACATGATTGGAAATAATATGAAAAAATTGATTATTGTATGTGATGACAAAACTGAAAAATATGCCAATTTCCTTCGCCAGCTAATTAGCTTAAAAGATGATACGGAGGACGAAGTACTTGGTATCAAAGATGGAACTGTTGATGTTGTGGTCTGGAAAGAAAAACACTATTCTGATAATATGGCAACTATTTCTTCAAAGGTACATATACTCTTTTTAGGTAATGGTAAAGTTAGTAAAAATGAATTTAACAGTAGTATGAAAATGTATTATGACCAATTTGGTATGACATATGGCTGGTTAGGAAATCGTGGCGTGATACGTGTAACTACAGGAATTGAAGATGAGGAAGAGTACAATAAATTTGCGAAACTTTACTCAGGCTATGGCCTTAATTTTGAAAAAATCGATTTTAGAAATTTTAGTAAAACAGTCGCGGATACAGTAGATAAGAAAGCTAATGGATTATTTTCTAAGAATAAATTTTCTAAAGCAGCGATCGCAGCGGGTGGACTTGTAGCCGACGTAGCAGTAGGAGGTATTGTCGGTGGAACGGTTGTATCAGTATATAGACAAAAGAAAATGAAACAACAGCAATATCAAACATTGATTGTTGCATTTTATAGAGAAGGATTGGCTAAATTCTTGGAGGAATAATATGGATGGCTTTAGAGAAGGTATCGAATTCTTTGAGAAAAATAATAGTTCATTGCTGGGTAGCGCTCTAGGAAATCAGTATATTGATAGAGTTGAATTTGAAATAAACGAGACCGTAAAATCATTAAACGGTTTTAGTGGTACTGCTGCAAGTATCAGCACTTTAAAAGGAGACGTTGCTGAATTTTGGCATGCTGGCACATTTAATATTAAAGCAGCCGTAAGAGGTTCTAATCACCGACTTGTAGTTGATAGAAGTCATGACTTTGGTTCAGTTGATGTTAGAGGAAAAAATTTTATTTCAAAAGCAGGTTTGAAATATTATAAAGACGGTGTTACAAGTGCAAAGCAACAGTCAAAAAGTATATTTGAGCGGTATAAAGAATATCAGGCACAAGGTGGTAAAGATTCGATTGAAACATTCCTGAAGAAACGTGGTTATTCTGATACCTCCGTATTAAATAGTGCAGTTTATGCAGGACAAATTCGAGTTATACCAGCCGATCAGTTGAAAGATGCAATAGCATATTTGGAAAAGAATATTGCTAAAGAATCAGTAAATCGACCGGAACAAGTTCAAAGATTAAAAGAAACCTTAGCAATGTTAACAGATAAAATTTCTGATAATGAAGGTGTTGAATCTATCCAACTTACAGAGGCTGAATCGAGACAGATTGCTCGATTAGCTAAAGAAGGGCTTGTAGATCCTAAAAAGCTTGGATTGACAACAGAGGAGTTGATACAAGAATCAGATATTATACGTGAATCTTTCCAAGCTGGCATGTCAGCTGCTGTTGTATCTTTAGTTCTTAAGATAACTCCAGAAATACTAAAAGCCATAGATTATTTGATTCAAAATGGCGAAATAGATGAGGAGCAGTATAAAGCAATAGGTTTAGCTGCTGTGACTGGAGTGAGTGAAGGTTTTATTAGGGGAAGTATATCAGCAGCGATTACGGCTAACTGTAAGGCTGGCTTGCTAGGTTCAACGCTAAAAGAAGTTGAACCTTCGATTATCGGAATGGTGACAGTTGTTACAATGAACACTATACAAAACTCTTTTAAAGTTGCTAAGGGAGAAATGACCAGACAAGAGTTAACTGATGAACTTATAAAACAAATGTTTGTTTCTACTTGTTCACTTTATATCGGTGGAATTAGTCAAGGTATCATAGAACTTCCGGTTTTAGGCTTTATGATTGGCAGTTTTATAGGTTCAATGATTGGTTCCGTAGCCTATTCAGCAGGTTACTCGGCTGTCATGTCGTTCTGTGTTGAAAATGGTTTTACAATGTTTGGCCTAGTAGATCAAAATTATGAACTTCCGAAAGAAATTTTAGAAAAAATAGGAGTTGAGCTATTTGATTATGAAAACTTTGATTATGAAAATTTTACTCCAGAAATATTCAATGTAGCGACGTTTGATCTTCAACTATATGAGTATGAAAAGTATGATATTATTTTTTTACGTCGAGGTGTTATTGGGATTAGAAGAATCGGATATATTTAGTATCGAAAATAATATTAATCTGTGCTGCTAATTCATTTTGAATTAGGTGCTGATACGATTTGCTTGAAACACAATTGTAATCAAGTTAATAGTTTACCTAATATTTGTGTGATATCAAAATATGTACATAGTTCCCTCTATGTTTTGACACAGTGGTACCCAAAGATGGAGAATCTTCTATTTGTAGAATAAGTAGGACTAGTAATTCATTTGACCATTTTGATAATTACTTAGTATTTTATTGTAAATGATGAAATTTAGATGTATAATGTAATTCTTCTTAATAAAACTATTACCGTGAATCGGTTACACTAAACTAGACAGAATTTATAAAGTGTTCTACACTAAAGAAAACAGGAGAATAGATATGTCTAGAAAAATACGTCGCCACTTCACCGATGACTTTAAGCAACAAATCGTTGACCTCCACAAGGCTGGTATGAAACGAAGTGAGCTTATCAAAGAATATGAATTAACCCCCTCAACCTTCGACAAGTGGGTCAGACAAGCCAAAACAACTCGTTCTTTCAAGTCTATTGATAATATGACAAATGAACAACGGGAGCTGATTCAACTCAGAAAGCGCAATAAAGAGCTTGAAATGCAATTAGACATCCTAAAGCAAGCGGCAGTGATTATGGCACGAAAAGACAAGTAATCACTGCTAACAAGGATAAATACAGCGTTTCAGCTATGTGTCGTTGGCTGAACATCCCGCGCTCAAGTTACTACTACCAAGCTGTAGATCCTGTGTCAGAGGCTGCTCTCGAGGAAAAGATTAAAACTATTTTCTTTGAGAGCAAGTCCAGGTATGGAGCTAGAAAAATCAAGAAATGCTTGGAAAATGACGGCATCTTACTCTCTCGCCGTCGGATTCGTCGCATCATGAAGCGCCTAAACTTGGTATCCGTTTATCAAAAAGCAGCCTTTAAACCGCATTCCAAAGGAAAGAATGAAGCTCCTATTCCCAACCGCTTAAACAGGCAATTCGACCAAGAAAGACCACTGGAAGCCCTTGTCACCGACTTGACTTACGTCCGTGTGGATAGGCGCTGGGCTTACGTTTGTCTTATCATTGACCTCTTTAATCGTGAAATCATTGGCTTGTCAGTTGGATGGTACAAAACTGCAGAGCTCGTGAAACAAGCCATCCAAAGCATTCCTTACGCTTTAACCAAAGTCAATCTCTTTCATTCTGATCGTGGCAAGGAGTTTGACAATCAGCTAATTGATGAGGTGCTTGAAGCTTTTGGCATCACTCGTTCCCTCAGTCAAGCTGGTTGTCCCTATGACAATGCCGTCGCTGAGAGTACCTATCGTTCCTTCAAACTTGAATTTATCGACCAAGAAACCTTCCAGTCCTTAGAAGAATTAGCCCTCAAAACGAAAGATTATGTCCACTGGTGGAACTACCATCGCATTCATGGTAGTCTCAACTATCAAACTCCCATGACAAAACGAGTTATCGCTTAAAAAACACTTTATAAAAATTGTTCAGAAAAGTGTTGCCTTTTCACCGTAAAAAAAGTTAATCGAAAGGTGTAGGATGACAAAAGACGGTAGTATAAAATTAGTCAACAATTATAAATATAAAAGTAGAAGGAGAGTACTATGATCAAATATACACCTAGCTATTGTAAGGGAAAAGATATTGCAAGAGTGGCATTTGTTTTCATTTGTCCCGGACAAGAAGAAGAAAATAAGGGAAAGCCAGTTGCAGGTCAGACGGGAAAAAATTTAGAGACACTGTTGTATTTTTTGAATCAAAGTATTCCGACAGAATTTCCTACTACACAAAGGTATGATTATCGAATTTTAAATTTATCTGATAAAATTTTCTATAAAGAAAAAACAGGGATGAGTACCCCACCAGTAAACGACATTGACTCAGAGGAAAACATAAAGCGTATTATTGGTGAAATTGGAAATTGTGAAATTATTATTTTTTTCAGTAAAAACAAAAAGTATGCCAAAGTGATCGAAAAAATTAAGATTAGATTAAATTCCAACCAGAAGACTATGCGGGTAATGCATCTTGGGTTTCAATCAATAAATAGAGGAGTGAAGTGTGACAAGTTAAATAATCCAATCATTCGAGGGGATAAAGAAGGCACCTTTAAGAGACTTGAAGTTATTGCAGAAGATATAAACTGTAACTTTCTTTCGCTTGATGATACTAACTAAAATGATTAAATACGTACTAGCCGATATCAAATATCGGCTAGTTTTTGTATATCGTGATATAATGGTGGCAACTAAGAGTAGACTTTTATTTTGATAGGTCACAAGATAAGAAAAGGAGATAAGATATGACAGTACTTGCATTGACAGGCGTGACGGGTCACCTCGGTGGTTATGTGGCTAAACAGCTAGCTGAGGCGGGCGTTTCAGCTAGACATTTGGCACGTCGTCCTGAAAAGGCCGCGATTTTTGAGAATGCAAGTCTCTACAAAGCTAGCTATGAGTTTTCGGAAGGTACTGTTGCAGCCTTGGAGGGGGTAGATGTCCTTTTCATGGTGTCTGGGCATGAAAATCCCCATCGTATTGAGGAGCATAAATCCTTTATCGATAGTGCCAAAAAGGCTGGTGTGAAACACATTATCTATACTTCTTTTTACAATGCTTCCGCTGATGCCACGTTTACCCTGTCACGCGATCATGCTGAGACAGAAAGTTATATTAAGGAAAGTGGCTTTGCTTATACCTTTGTCCGAGATAATTTTTACATGGATTTCTTTGTAGAGCTTTGTCAGGTTTATGGAGAAATCAAGGGTCCTGCTGGTCAGGGTAAGGTCTCTGCAGTTGTTAGAAGTGATGTGGCAGAGGTGATTGTGGAGATCTTGAAAAATCCTATCAAGTGGGAAAATCAAGTGCTTGATATGACAGGGCCAAAGGACCTTAGCCTTGAGGAAATCGCAGAGCAGTTCAGTCAGCTAAAGGGTGTCTCTATTTCTTACATCGAAGAGACGGTAGAAGAAGCCTATAAATCTCGTCAGGTATGGCGAGCAGAAGACTGGCAGTATGATGCTTGGGTATCGACTTATACAGCGATTGCATCAGGTGAGCAGGCTGGTGTTTCTGGTGATATTGAGCGTGTACTGGGAAGAAAATCAAGGAGTCTGAAGGAATATTTGGAGAGTCAAGCCAAGTAGTGACCTGATAAAGACCTTGAATGAGATGGCGAATCGCATGATTTTCTCATTTCTTGTTTTACACCCTTCTTCCAAAGTGCTATAATAAAGGGGATTATGAATTTAGCTCTGCTATTTTCAAAAGAAAATAAATGATCAAACAGGAGAATCCTAATGGGACGTAAGTGGGCCAATATTGTTGCCAAAAAAACTGCCAAAGATGGTGCTAACTCAAAAGTTTACGCAAAATTTGGTGTTGAAATCTATGTAGCTGCTAAACAAGGTGAACCAGATCCAGAGTCAAACTCAGCTTTGAAGTTTGTTTTGGAACGTGCAAAACAAGCACAAGTGCCAAAACACGTTATCGATAAAGCCATCGATAAAGCTAAAGGAAACACTGATGAAACTTTCGTTGAAGGACGTTACGAAGGGTTTGGACCAAATGGTTCAATGATTATCGTTGATACGCTTACTTCAAACGTTAACCGTACAGCTGCTAACGTTCGTACTGCCTATGGTAAAAACGGTGGTAACATGGGTGCAGCTGGTTCAGTGTCATACATGTTTGATAAAAAAGGTGTTATCGTTTTTGCAGGCGATGATGCAGATGCTATCTTTGAGCAATTGCTTGAAGCAGACGTTGAAGTTGATGACGTAGAAGCAGAAGAAGGAACGATTACTGTTTACACTGCTCCAACAGACCTTCATAAAGGTATCGAAGCGCTTCGCTCTAACGGTGTTGAAGAATTCCAAGTCACTGAACTTGAAATGATTCCTCAATCAGAAGTGACACTTGAAGGCGAAGACCTAGAAACATTTGAAAAATTGATTGATGCTCTGGAAGCAGATGACGACGTTCAAAAAGTTTACCACAACGTAGCAGATTTTTAAGAATAAGTTATCATTTTGGGTGAGACTCTGGTCTCGCCTTTTTTGTATATCTGTTGCTGTGATAAGTTTCTTTTATCTCCGTGATAAGAAAATGGTATTGGTCAAAAGGCCAGAAAAGGTCTAAAATAGGCTTATTGAAAATGAGTGAAAGTGAGGTCGCAAAAAATGAAAAAAGTCATCGTTGGAATTACAGGGAATGAAAAGGAAATGCCAGTTATGTCTGGTATTACATTTGATGCGGTCTCACGTCATCTATCTGATGGGGTTAAAGAAGCTGGTGGCATTCCAATTATTATTCCTATTGGGACACCTGATTTGGCAGAAAGCTACGTTTCGATGATTGATAAGTTGATTCTATCAGGTGGTCAAAATGTTGATCCTCGGTTTTATGGTGAGGAAAAAGAAACTGGCAGTGACGACTACAATTTAGAGCGTGACATTTTTGAATTTGCACTTGTTAAGGAAGCACTTAAACAAGGAAAGCCAATTTTTGCAGTCTGCCGAGGAATGCAGCTGTTGAATGTAGCTTTGGGAGGAACATTAAATCAAGAGATTTCCAATCACTGGCAAAAAGAATTTAAGGGAACTGCTCATGAAGTGATTGTTGAATCAAATAGCCGTGTTAGCAACTTGGTGGCAACAGGTTCTCGTATCAATTCTATCCACCGTCAGTCGGTCAAAGACTTGGCACCTAGTTTAAAAGTGACAGCGCGCGACCCTCGCGATGGGACCATTGAAGCTTATGAAAGTAAGGACGGCTCTCCTTTACTAGGGATCCAATGGCATCCAGAACTCCTCCTTGAAAAGCAAGAAAGTCAAAGACTCTTCCACTATCTTGTGGAAGCCTTGTAGAAAATGGGATAAGACAGTCCTAGATTTAGTTGTCAAGGAAGAGAGGATTGTCCCTTCCCTTTGTAATTTTTACAGGTATTAAAAGCTCTATCAGTTCTGACTAGGTTTTATTTACGTTAGATCTTATGGGGCTGATTTTTTTGTTATAATGATAGCAGTTTTATTTAGAAAGGGGATGTGAGATGTCTTTTGAAAGTGACTTTTTTGCTAAAAAACGTCTAGTGGTTGAGCGTTTAGAATCTTTTGGTTTTATCAAGTCGCAAGACGGCTATGATTATGTTGAAAAAATCATGAATGAAGCTTTTGAGGTGCACATTCATATTGATCAAGAAGGAAATCCATCTGGTCGTGTGGTGGATTGTGATCTTGGTGAGGAGTATGTAGCGCTCCATGTCACGCAGGCAACGGGGGCTTTTGTTGGTCAGGTACGAGAGGCTTATCAAGGTATTTTAGATCGTATTGTAGAGACCTGTTTTGAAGCGCAGCTATTTGCCAAGGGACAAACGAATCGTTTGGTTGACTATATCGCAAGTACTTGGCAGGACCCGATGGATCATCCATTTAAGAAATTCCCTCATTATGCTTCTTATCGTGTAGGAGGGAAATGGTATGCTTTGATTTTTCCTTTGAAGATGAGTAAGCTTGGTCAATTTCCATCTGAAATAGCAGAGCGAGATGTGGAGGTTATCAATATCAAGGTTAATCCTGATGACATGGAAGGCTTATTGAAGCAAGATGGTATTTATCCTTCCTATCACATGTCTAAGAAAAATTGGATTTCTATCGTTTTAGATGATGGCTTAGCAGACGATGTTCTTTGGGAGTTGCTTGCTAAAAGCCGTCAACTGGTTAATCCTAATCGCCTAGCGAATAGCGATGGACCAGATTACTGGCTCATTCCTGCTAATCCCAAGTATTACGATATTGATGCTGAATTTGCAGAAAATAAGGTTATTGATTGGACACAGAAAGCTTCTATCAAAAAAGGAGATTATGTAGGGATTTATATGACAGCACCGACACGGGCACTCCGTTACCTTTGCCGTGTCTTGGAAGCAGATATCAGAAATGATGGCTATCGTGATCATCCCAATATTCAGAAACTCATGCGTATCGAACGTATTAAGAGTTTTTCAGAAGAGGTCTATACGGCTGATATTTTGAGAGACTATGGTGTGACTAATATTAGAGGGCCACGTCGTATGACGCCTGATTTAAGACTGACGCTCCAAAAAGACATTGAGGGACTGTAAAAATCTCTCAAATGATGTAATTAGAGCTATTAACTAAGGAGTTCAAGACGATTTTTGTCTCGAGCTCCTTTTTGTATTTCAAGGGATAAGGTGGTAGGGATTAGACCAGTGATGTAAAAATAGGCTCTTTGTCAACTGTAGTGGGTTGACTTATAATCAGCAGCGAGAGAGAATCAGATTGGTTCTCTCTTTTTGCATGTTTAAAGCGATGAGAAT